>DAISHL010000311.1:0-3192 GCA_036822555.1 Bacteroidota bacterium
CCATTTGATCGGCGTAGTGTTCCTCTCGGCTGTATGCCTTGATAAGGCGGATCCAACTGAACTTCTCTTGAGCCTGAGTAGTTAGATCTGAAAGTTTTTCCTGAACCTTTAAACTACGTTTGTTGATCAGATCAGAGATCTTATAAATAAAGAACGCCAGAATAGGCAAGGGGAGGAAGACAAACCAGGTTAGTTCGCTATTCACATTCAACATAAAGGAGAGAACTGTGATCACAGTCACAAGGGTATTTACCAAGTACATAATGGCAGGGCCGGTATACATCCTCACACGACTTACATCTTCACTGATCCGGTTCATAAGATCACCTGTAGAATTCAACTTGTAGAACCCATCATCCAGATCCTGATAATGTGCATAGATGTCGTTCTTCTGATCATATTCAATATGCCGACTCATCACAATAATGGTCTGTCTCATCAGAAACATAAAAATACCGCTGATCAGCGCAAAGCTTACCATTTTAATGCCTAAGAACAGAAATACGTTTGCGTCGGTTACCTTACCTTGTTCAATGCTTTTTAAGGCTTCGTTCGTACCATCTCTGATGATCACACCCTGATAGGATTTAAAGATCGTTGAAAGTGCAATGAACACCAAGCCACCTAGAAAATGCCATTTGTATTTAACAAAAAAGTGATTTAAGCTGCTTAATGATCTCATGAGGTATAGGGAGCCAAAGTTACACTGTTTGGCTATGCCTATGAGAAAAAAGTGGTTTTTTTTTAGTATTTTTATCCAAACGATTAAACCTTGGTAGGGTTTTATAATCCAATTGTAAATTAACAGACATGAAAACAAATCGAATACTATTTGGAACTGCCATTATTCTTTTGGCAGGATCCATCGCGTTCACTTCTTGCCGCAAGAGAGAAACTAAACAGGCTGAGGAACCGGATAAAGAAACCAACACCGTAAGTGATAATGCCAATGCAGAGAACATTGCCAACGATATCATGGCCATGGGTAGTCAGGCTGTTGAGAACGGTGCATTAACGGAATTCAGAACCTCAGGTTCAAATGAACTATCAGGGATCGTTTCAATGGCGCCATGTGCCAGCGTTTCTGTAAATGGTTCAACAATTACGGTTGATTTTGGTACAACAGGTTGCACCGGTGCAGATGGACGTGTAAGAACAGGTAAGTTATTCTTTGATCTTTCAGGTTCAAATCCTGTTTCTGCAACAAAGTATAGAAATCCGGGCTTTAAGATGGTTGTTACTGCACAAGCTTATGTAGTGGATAATTATACAGTGGCTATTAGTGGCAAAACCGTTACCAATACAACTCCTGCAAGCATAGGTACGGGTACTAATCCTGGGACTAATTTAACCTGGAATATTAAATCCAACATTACTGTTACAAAACCTAGTGGTGGTGTTACTATTACATGGAACTGTGATAGAAATAAGGAATTGATGAACACCAATGATCCGATCTGTTATAAAGGACAATTATTACCGATCGATTGGAGTAAGGCAAAGATCAAGTTAAATGGTACTGCAAGTGGCTTAAATTCAAAAAGTGAGAATTATGTTGCCACCGCAATAGATCTTGTTCGTGATTTTTCTTGTTCACCAAGTTTGGTATATCCTAAGCGTCATCCTTTCATCAGTGGTAAGATAAATTATACTCCTGGTACCAGACCTACACGTTATTTCGATTACGGTTCCGGAGCATGTGACCTAAATGCTACAGTGACCATAAATGGCGTTACATATGCCATTACATTACCTTAATTGAATTTGGAATAAATTTAAAAGCCCGCATATAGCGGGCTTTTTTATTATCGTTGCTTTACAGGGATCCATATTTCTTCTTCAGAATCTTATTTATTGTTCTTGTACTTAGCTCCCAGCAATTCAAAATGAGGCCTTTGATCAAGCGCGTTGTCGCTTTCTGGGATGACCTTGGTGTAAATTGTTTTAAAGAATTCACTTGCGCCATCAGAAGAACCTTTATAGTTAAATACCATGTATCTTCCTTCAGGTACAGTAAGGCATTCCAAGCCGTTCTGATTATCATTAAATGTATTTACTCGTACCCCGGCCCATTCCGTGAATGGTTTGGAAGGGGAGAATTCCTCGAAATAAGCTTGAGGATACACACTTAATGAGAATAGATTTTCATCTTCATGGTATTGCACCGTTCCGATCAGTGGCATAAAGGAACGCCACAGGGATTTAACATCATAGGTCAGCAAATTCACCTGGATGCTCTTTCCAATGATGTAAAAGGATGGACTATGAATAATGGTGTATTTCATTAAACTTTTTTAGCGATGATAACCATGTGTGTTTCTGTATTTCCCTCTGAGCGGCTAAAAAGAACAGGAATTGAACTGATCATCTTAAAGTTATTTGTCTCTAACAGTTGAATGATCGTTTCATTTGTAAAAAACTGAAAATGGACACTTGCTCCCATGCTATTTTGTTGCACCGTTGATTGATCCGTTTTAGAAGGAACATAACTTAAATATAGAAGACCATTTTGATGCAGTAGATTAGAACAGTCTCTGAAATAGTTTGCTGCATCATCAAGAGTCAAATAGGGGATACAAAATCCGGATACAATGCCATGAAATTTCTTTCCTATGGTACGGATGTCTCTGCAATCCATCACAATAAATTCTGCATTAGTAACATGAGTTCTGGCCGTGGCGATCATGTTCTCAGAAATATCCGTTGCCGTCAGTTGTATATTCTTTGATCTCTTGCTTATATATCTGGTGATGTTGCCAGGACCACAGCCTGTTTCAAGGACACATAGGGGATCGATCTCTGGAAGCAGATCACAATACGCATCATAAGTATGATCGTATATCGACAGGTTCATGAATTTGTCCTCATAGGCCTGTGCCAGCGAATTCCATGTGTTATAGTTCTCCTGATATGGATCCATAATGCAATAAAAAACCCACTGAGTAATTCAGTGGGTCTTTAAAATTATTCAGTGATTAAGCTTTCACATTTGCTCTGATGATATTCAAAGCACCTCCGGCTTTGAACCATTCGATCTGTTGAGCGTTATAACTGTGGTTAACCTTGAATTCTTCTTTGCTTCCATCAGCGTGAGTTAACGCTACAGTTAACTGAACACCAGGGGCAAAGCTGGTTAAACCTAACACATCAATTGTATCGTCTTCTTTGATCTTGTCATAATCAGCAGCATTA
>DAISHL010000312.1:0-3186 GCA_036822555.1 Bacteroidota bacterium
GTATCCAAACATAAGAAACAGAACTCCTGTGATCTAGAATTTTCTTTTACATAACATGTCTTTCACCGGCATTTAACATATTAGTAATTCCCTGAAGGATCTCATCTGCACGATTGATCGATTCCACATCTTCAATGGTCAATATCAATTTATTGTTCTGCTCCTTCAATTTGCAAATGGAAGGATATTTCTGAACATAACTCAACACAGCTTTAAAGTTATCAGAATTATAATAATCGCTATCCTTGTTGCTTACAAAATAACAGATCATCTTGCTATTCTTCAAGGTTATCTTCTCAAAGCCGATCTTCATGGCTTTCCAGCGCATACGCACAAGATTGATCAATTCCCTTGCCGCTGAAGGCACGGGTCCGAATCGGTCACGTAAATTTGATTCGTAGGTCACAAGATCATTCTCTGTGGTTATATTATCCAATTCTCTGTACAGGACCAGACGTTCCGTTAAACTGTGCACATAATCATCAGGGATAAGAAGTTCAAGATCACTGTCGATCACAGTTTCTTTTACAAACTGACGCGAGAATACAGAAGTATCATTTGAGGCGGTTTCGCTATCACCCACGGTCTCTTTATACCAATCCTCTTCCTTCAGCTCATTTACCGCTTCATTGAGGATCTTCATATACGTATCAAAACCCATGTCATTAATGAATCCACTTTGTTCTGCACCTAACAAATTACCGGCACCACGAATATCAAGATCACGCATGGCAATTTGAAAACCACTTCCAAGATCATTGAATTCAACCAGCGCCTTCAGTCGTTTTTGGGCTTCGGAAGTTAACACACTTTGAGGTGGAGTTATAAGATAACAGTAAGCCTTTTTATTACTTCTACCTACTCTACCACGCATTTGATGAAGGTCACTCAATCCGAAATTTTGCGCATCATTAATAATGATGGTGTTAGCATTTGTAATGTCAATACCACTTTCGATGATCGTTGTTGCCACAAGAATATCGTATTCGCCTTCAATGAACGAAAGCATCACCTGTTCAAGTTTATCGCCATCGAGCTGGCCGTGACCGATGGCAATTTTTGCATCCGGCACCAAGCGTTGGATCGTACCCGCAACTTCATGAATATCGCTAACGCGGTTGTGCACAAAGAACACCTGTCCACCTCTATTCAATTCAGAGCTGATGGCATCTCTGATCAATTCTTCATCAAAGCTATGAAGTTCCGTTTGCACAGGGAAGCGATTTGGAGGTGGTGTAGAAATAACAGACAAGTCGCGTGCACCCATTAAACTGAATTGCAATGTTCTTGGAATTGGGGTTGCAGTTAGTGTTAAGGTATCAATATTGGTTTTAAATGTTTTGAGTTTATCTTTTACTCCCACTCCAAATTTTTGCTCTTCATCAATGATCATCAAGCCCAGATCCTTGAATTGGGTCGACTTTCCGATGATCTTATGAGTACCAATAATGATATCGATCTTGCCCTGCTCGAGTTTTTGCAACACGTCTTTTTGTTCTTTGGCACTTCTGAATCTGTTGATGTAATCAACATTACATGGTAAACCTCTTAATCTGTCCTTGAATGTTTTATAATGCTGATATGCTAAAATGGTAGTTGGCACCAGAATGGCAACCTGCTTGCTATCGCATACTGCTTTAAATGCGGCACGAACGGCGATCTCTGTTTTGCCAAATCCAACATCTCCACAGATCAAGCGGTCCATTGGCTGCGAACGTTCCATGTCGCGTTTTACATCCGCCGTTACTTTGATCTGATCCGGGGTATCCTCATAGATGAAGGAAGCCTCCAGTTCGTGTTGCAGATAATTGTCTTTTGGATAGGCATGACCTTTTGCTGCTTTGCGTTTGGCATACAGCTTAATAAGATCGTAAGCAAGCTCCTTTACCTTTCGTTTGGTCTTTGATTTTAAAGTACTCCAATGGGTGCTGCCTAATTTATCCAAACGAGGAACATTTCCTTCCTTGCCGCTGAATTTGCTTATTCTATGTAAATTATGAATACTTACATATAATACATCGTTATCTTTATAGAGTAACCTAACAGCTTCTTGCTCCTTCCCATTGATGTTCAGTTTCTGCAATCCGCCAAAACGTCCTATTCCATGATCAATATGAGTAACATAGTCGCCGGGATTCAGCATCAGAATATCCTTGATGGTAAGTGCTTCCTGAGTTTTACTTTTTACCTCTTTGAGCTTATACCTGTGGTAGCGTTCAAAGATCTG
This sequence comes from Bacteroidota bacterium, assembly GCA_036822555.1. Taxonomy (GTDB): domain Bacteria; phylum Bacteroidota; class Bacteroidia; order B-17B0; family Aurantibacillaceae; genus Aurantibacillus. The sequence continues at coordinate 2,228 of DAISHL010000312.1, forward strand.
ATGATCTGTATAAACTGCCAGTTTAAGATCATGATCAATAAAGCCCTGATGAATATTAATTGGGATATAATCGATCAAAGATTCATAGGTGCGGTGTTCCTTTGCCAACAGATCGTTGAAGATGGTCATAAGCCTATCGGCCTGCTTTCGGTTCTCTGTAAGAAAATAATTGCTATACCCTTTCGTTTTGTTCTCCTTTAAATTGGATATCAGCAGATCGAAATTCTTGTTGAACAATGGCTGGGGTGCTTGATAGAATTCAACTTCACACACTGAGATCATGGAACTTAATCCATGTTCAAGCACAGTAAAAGGTTTGATGGTCTTTTTGATCTCCTCTGAATTCCCGTACAAATTTTCAGGTTCAATTTGTTTGATCTCTCCTTTGTAATTCATGTAGGCTTGCGAGGCCTTGTTATAGAATTTATCAAACACATCCAATAGAACTTCAAGACTCTCAATGGCAATGAAACAATTTTGAGGCGTGAAATAATTCAGTAAAAAACCTTTTTGTTCCTTTTGCAGAGTGGTATTGATGTTAGGTATGATGGTCACAAACTCATAAGAGGATACAGATAATTGTGTTGACGGATCAAAGGTTTTTATAGCCTCAACAGCATCACCAAATAATTCAAGGCGGTATGGATATTCATTGGCGAAGGAATACACATCGATAATACCTCCGCGGATGGAGAATTGACCTGGTTCAAATACGAAATCAACTTGATGAAACTGGTAATTGAATAAAAAATCACGGATAAAATCAACCGATAAACGCTCACCTTTTTTTATCTGAAGAATATTTTGAACCAGCTCCTGCTTTAATGTTACTTTTTCGCAAAGGGCTTCAGGATAGGTAACAACAATTCCATGAAAGGAATCCCTGCTTAATTGACTTAATAATTCGGCACGTTCCTGAATATTGGCATTGGATGTTTTCTCAGGCTCATAAGGTTGCT
>DAISHL010000313.1:0-3185 GCA_036822555.1 Bacteroidota bacterium
TTTTAGAAAGCGCATAATTCTTAAAATTCTTCCGGAACGCCAATTCATATTCGAAAGGATAGTCAATGGTCTTAAAGAAACGTACCGCTGATTTATAGGAATAGTTGAGATATTCTGTATTGCCCAATTCATAATGGATGATGAGATTACAGATCTTGGCATAGCGGTAAAGATCTTGCCTAGATTCTTCAAAATCTGCATTCACAATTTCATTAATGCACTTGAGTGCGCGGTTGTATGCGCCTTTTGCGAAATGAGCAGCAAACATTAAAAAGTTAATGGTAGTTTGTTCGTATCCCGGTATCCTGTCTTTGTTCGCTTCCAAACGCTCTTCAATGTCAACAGCTAGGTCGAGCGACTTCTCGAACTGACCGGAGTAATTGTGATAAGTGAGATCGTATACGGCCAATCTGGTAAATATGGTATTCTGAAGGTCTACTGTATCAAAGCACTTATCATTTCGCATGAACCTGAGGTTATCAATGATCAGCTTGGCTTTCTTAAGATCGGCGTTGATAGCCATATAGCGTGCACTGAACCCCTGAAGGTTGATGAATAATTTTGGGTATTCAACTTTAAGGTGAGGGTATTTTCTGTAGAGCTCAATTGCGTTGTTTATCTCTATCCCCAACTTAGTGTTTTCATTGATGATACGGAAACAGATCAGTCGCGAATAGGTGGCAAGCAACTTGGCCCTTGTGGTGTTTGCCTTTGACAGGTCAGAGAGAAAAGGATTGTTGAGATAGCTTTCGAGCAAATGCTTTTTTGACCTATCGTGTACTAAAATATTCTGATTGAAATAGTATTCTACCTCTTTGAATAGTTTCTCATAGGTGTTCAATACACTTATCTTCTTAAGACACTCTTCCTTTTCGTTGAATAATTCTGACAAACGGTGAGCCTTCTTCTCATCAGATACCGGTAAACTATTGATGAAGCGAAGTTCAACTTCAATAAGTTTAAGATGCGAATAACACAGTTCATTATCGATTGTAAGCTGTCTGATCTCATCAACCTCTTTTTGAGCAAGCTTTATCAAGCCTTTTGCGAAGAGCACATGAACGTCTTTGGTTCTGTCGAACGTGTTGGCAGACATCTTCGTTTGCACACGGCTTAACCTCAGGCTCTTTAATATATGATGCAGTAACTGGTTCTTTTCAGATGCAAGGTGACGCGCAAAGGTTTCATGCTTGAAGTGTTGTTTCACAGCCTCTTCGTTATACTCGTTCACACTACCCAAATACCTGAACAGCTTCAGGTAATTCTTTTCGCCTTGCTGCAAGGAAGCACTTTTCTGGAAGTTCTGTTTTTCTTCCTCGCTCAGTGATTTCACCAGATCAAACAATAACACGCTCGGCTTCATAGTTACACTAAAATGTTGTTATGGTATTCTTTCAGAAAGTCGTGTTTTGCAAGCAAATCCTGTTTTAATTGTTCTATCTTATCGGCCTCGTTGATCCTGTTTAGTTTTTTGAACAGGAGTTGCTTTGTAAGCAATACAAACACACGTTCCTTCAAACTCAAGGCATCGTAATAATCTGAGAGCATTGGTTCCGAGAGCATAGATTCCAGTTGTGTCTCATCGGCTCCATGTATGGCTCTTGCTTTAAGATACATCCGGTAATAACTCACCAGGCGCAATTCCTTATTGATCACCAATTGCTCCTCGTTGGCAATCAATTCAGGTTTTTGCTTCAGATCTTTTCCATCCTCAAAAGCGATCAGTTTCTTTTCAAGGTCCAGTAATTTTAGGAGGCAATTGAATTCTTCACGCTCATACAGTTCACGTTTGAGAACGATCAGCATTTTGCGGCACTGCTTGTACTGGGCCTTATCAATTAAACAGCGCAGGTTTATGGTTTCATCCTTGATGCGGTAGTCATCATTGCTTTCGGCATAATAGCCACGCAAGGATCTAAGAATCAGCAAATACAGATCGTTGTAGTGATTTGCTGCATAAAAATTATCTTTTTGCAGTCGTGTTAAGTTGCCTGAATCTTTCTCTACTTCATCAAATAACGCCACGAGAGATGTAACATCTCCGGGTTCAGTGGTGGCAGTCATTTTAAAGAAACGCTTTTCGGCCTTACCCATTGAAGAAATAAGATCTGCTATATCATTCAGCTCGATCATCCTTATCTCTTTTTAAAACGCTTTAATCGTTTAACTGGTTACTAAAATACTAAAATTTTGCGTAACTTTAGAATACATAATCGCAAAGGATGTTAAAACGTATTGCCTTTCTGTTTCAGCTGTTTATGATAGCCGGCTGTTACAATGCACAAACCTATTCATGTCAGCATTTAAAAAATTCAGCTGCTTCCATTCCGCCATATTATAGTGCTGAAAATCTGCGAAGCGACACCTTTGATATTTTTAAATATTTCATTTCACTGGAAATAGGCAATGCCACAACCAAATCTATCAAAGGAAATACTCAGGTGAAATTTGCACCAAAGCAGAACAACAAAACTTTTATTCGCTTTGATCTTTTAAAAATGACCATTGATTCCGTTAAGGAAGGAACAAGCTTGCTCAGCTATACCTACAACGACACCATTTTAAAAGTGAATTTTACTGCAGCAAAGAACCTCAACGACACCTCTTACATTACAGTATATTATCACGGCCAACCCGTGACCGATGCCAGCGGATGGGGTGGCTTTTACTTTGATAATAGCGGCGGTGCACAATATGCCTATAATCTGGGGGTAGGTTTTGCGGCCAAGCCTCATAATTACGGTCGTGTTTGGTTCCCGTGTTTCGATAATTTTGTGGAGCGCAGCAGATATCAGTTTGCTATTACCACTGATACCACGCGCCGCGCTTATTGTAACGGGTATCTGTTATCTGACGTTGTGAACCTGCCCAACAGAACCCGAACCTGGGTGATGAACAGCGAAATACCAACCTATTTGGCCAGTGTGGCCGTTGCCAATTACCGCCAGGTGAACATGACAGTGAATACATTGAGCGGACCGAAACCCGTTATTCTTGCTGCCGTAGCAGGAGACACCACGTCCTTAAAGAATGCCTTCATTAATTTGCCGAATTGTATCACCGGATTTGAGAATTATTATGGTCCGTATGTGTGGAATAGATTCGGATATTGTCTTGTGCCTTTTAACAGCGGGTCCATGGAGAATGCCACCAATATTGCATACCCGCGCGCTGTGATTGTTATT
>DAISHL010000314.1:0-3184 GCA_036822555.1 Bacteroidota bacterium
CTGCACAAATCTGAACCAAGAAAAGTAAACATTTGTATAATTTCTGATCAATGGAAGAATGAGAAACAATTTGGATTCACCAAAGAAGAAGCTCAATACCTTGACCAATACTTTAAAGATAAGGAAAAAAAAGCTATCCTTTTCAATTCCTGCGGCCGATTGATCTCTGTTTTGATCACTGATCCCAAAAAACCAGAATCGAGCACAATGGAAGCTGCCAGAAAACATGGTGCATCTGTTGCTGATGCCGTAAATGCCTTGAAAGGTACCGATATAGCCATTGTGAATACATTAAACTCAGGCGCTGTTTCCTTAGCTCTTGCAGAAGGTGTTGCGCTTGGCAATTATCAGTTCTTGCACCATAAACCTAGTGCCAAAAGTCAATTGAACACACTAAAACATGTGTATATTATTGGCAAAGGCATTGATGCCAGATCAATTGAACACTTGAATATAGCCGTTGAGGCAACCTACAAGGCCAGAAATTTAGTGAACGAACCTGTGAACATTTTAAATGCCTCAGGTTTGGCCAATGCCTTCAAAGAAATGGGTAAGGATGCCGGATTTAAGGTTGAAGTTCTCAATAAAGCAAAAATAAAGCAATTGAAGATGGGTGGCTTACTTGCCGTTAACGCAGGTAGTGTTGATGAGCCCACCTTTACCATTATGGAGTACAAGCCAAAAAATGCTAAAAACAAAAAACCGTTTGTTTTGGTAGGAAAAGGCATTGTTTTTGATACAGGTGGATTGAGTTTAAAACCAACTCCGAACAGTATGGACTCTATGAAGTGTGATATGGCCGGTGCCGCTGCTGTTGGCGCAGCAATGTATGGGATCGCTAAAATGAAGCTGAATGTACATGTGATCGCCTTAGTGCCTGCAACTGATAACAGACCTGGCTTTAATGCTTTTGCTCCTGGTGATATCATTACCATGATGGATGGAAGCACTGTGGAGATGCTGAATTCAGATGCGGAAGGACGCATGATCCTTGCCGATGCGCTACATTACGCGAAGCGTTATAAGCCTGAAATGACCATTGATGTTGCTACATTAACCGGTGCAGCCATGGCCGCCATTGGGCAAAATGCGATCGTGAGCATGGGTAACGCACCTGAAAAATACACCAGTAAATTAAAAGACAGTGGTAACCGTGTTTTTGAAAGACTAGCCGAGATGCCGTTTTGGGATGATTATAACGAACTTTTGAAAAGCGATATTGCCGATCAGAAAAATTTAGGTGGTCCTTATGCAGGATCTATCACAGCAGGAAAGTTCCTTGAGAAATTCACAGACTATCCATATTACCACCTTGATATTGCCGGCCCTGCATTCCTTGGCGCTAAAGACGGCTACCGCATCAAAGGAGGTACTGGCGTTGGTGTTAGATTATTTATTGATTTCTTTAAATCTATTTGATCATGACAAGATCCATTTTAATTTGTTGCATAGTGTTTCTTCTTGCGCTGAATACAAAGGCGCAAAAAGAAGTGAAACAAGCGTTAATTGTGGTGCACATTGAAGTGCCCGTTAAAGCCGAATTCAAACAGAAGATCTATGCTTATCATTTTTTAAATGGACATTTCACCGGAAGAACTGAATTACTGACCGTAGCAGGAAAACAAAACGGCAGAGATTACATTCGTGCCGATCTTGGAAATTGCACGGTTTATAAGGACCGCTACATGATCACGGGCATTGGCAACATCATTGACCTGGTTGATAAAAAGGTACTGTTCGATGGCAGGGCACAATTGGTAAGATGCAGCAACGACAGTGCAATTTTTTACACCAATGATTTTCAAAAGGGCAAATTCTATTCAGTATATAATTTCAAGACCAACACATATGGTGAAGTAAAGCAGTTAACATTCAAGGCAAAAGTTGGTCAGGATGTAGAATTTGACAAGACCACCGTACCTTTCAAACTGAATTTGTATCCACCGAACAAACCAAAGATCGAATTGGTAAAGGATGCAGGATACGGACAAAAAACAAGCGATGGCAAAACACCTGATCCTCCGATGTGGTGGATAGACAATTCGACCTTTGTTTATGCCAACTACAACAAAGAAAATACCGAAGTAAGTTTTTATAAAGTGAATGCGGACACAAAGGCTAGTACTCTTCTTGGTAAATTGCCATTCAAGCCCGGGCCAAATGCACCTATCGTGAACAAGGAAGATAAGTTTGTGACCACCATCAATTACGGCGATCGTTTGATATCAGTAAATACCAAAACAGATAAAGTGGAGGAATTGAATTTCACTTATCCTGTGAATGGCTTTTCAGCAGATGTAAAAGCAGGGCCAAAAGGAAGAAGAATTCTTTTCATGAATAACAGCAAAGAGCTGGGTACATATCATTTTCAGTTGAAGAACTTCAAAACAAATGAAAAAACAGTAGCCATTGTTAAGGAACTCATCATGGGACCAGACAGCTACCAGCAAGGTATGGCCGTGTGGAACTTTGATCAAAGTAAGTTTGAAAAAGTAGACGCCGATGAAGTGTTAACGCTGGTTGGCTGGATCAACGAATAAGTTCTCTATACGAACGATGAAAGCGCGTTCTACTCGAACAGACAAAACCATATTTACACTCACATACTTTTTTAATTTCTTAAGTACTGAATGAAAAATTCAAACTGAAATAATTTATGGCTGAAGAACTTCACATTACTGGCACTTCCAAAGCAGAACGTTACGAACAACTGTATCCCCAGATCAAATCATTGATCGAAGGTGAACCAGACCTTATTGCTAACCTGGCAAACATAGCTTCAGCTTTAAAGTACAGTATGAATTTCTTTTGGGTAGGTTTTTATCTCGTTAAGGGGGACGAACTAGTGCTTGGCCCGTTTCAGGGAACCATCGCGTGCACACGTATAAAAAAAGGAAAAGGTGTGTGCGGTAAGGCTTGGGAATTGAACGATGTGATCATTGTGGATGATGTGGACCAGTTTCCGGGACACATTGCGTGCAGCTCGCTTTCCAAATCAGAGATCGTATTGCCATTCTACAATTCAAAAAAAGAGATCATTGGTGTTTTGGATGTGGACAGTGATGAATATAGTTAGTTTGATAGAACAGATGAGGATTGGCTTCGACTGATCCTCAAATTACTGAACAACACGAATGAAAAGTGATCAATTCAATTACTCTCTCCTGCTTTTATTTTTGTATTC
>DAISHL010000315.1:0-3183 GCA_036822555.1 Bacteroidota bacterium
ACATTCTCATATATGTATTCGAACGATGTTGGGCTTGGATTTTAATTTGACGGTGTTGGAGCCGGCGCTTTGATGTCTGGAATATCAAATGGATTTTCAGGAACCTGCTCATCTTTTTTACATGAAACAAAGATCACCAAACCCAAATAGGCTAAAGCAAATGTATATAAAATGTGTTTTTTCATGAGTTGTATTATGTCATTAGATCATAGAAGGATTTTGTTTGTCCCATTGAACCATTGTATAGGAATCCTGCAGAAGTTACATCGTTCTTAATACCGAGGATCTCAGCAATTGTTGGTACTACATTGGTGTTCAGGCCTATTGGAGTTGTCTCATCTCCCTTCACCAGGCCTTGAGGAATGTTACCACCTATCAGTGAAGCAAAGGTCCTTAAAGAATTCGCATCTGAATGGTCGTAGGCATAAAGGTTGTTCTGGTCGCGTATTGGATTTGGATTCAGGTCGCGTCCACACTCCGGTGTTAACATCATGATGGTGTTGTTGGCCATTTCAGGGATCTGTGTTTGAATATAATTCCAAAGGAATCCAACGGCATGATCAGCTTCATGCAATGCTTTTAAATAAGATGTATAATTCTGGTGGCAAGCGTCAACTGCGCCAATATTCACTACGGTTAACGTAGGTTTGAAATATTTCAATAGTTCCGCAGTGTAACCTATGGTCCTTGAATCACCATTGCTGCCTCCTGGAGGTTTAGCCACAGAGTTGTTGTTGGTTTTGGTGAACATCTGTTTCATGAAGTTGTGAATGTCATACTTCTCAGCTTCAGTGTTCTTTAGATCAGGAAGAGGTTTGCCAACATTAGCAAAGTTGTTGTCAAGGAAATATTTCATCTTGTACATTGGTTCCAGTTCATCTTGCGGATGGTATGCTTTCGCGTCTTCAAACCAGGCCTTTCCTTGATTTCCAAACGTTACTAACGGAGCAAAGAAGTTGGCGCCATATTGTGCACCATAATTCGGATGTTCGCTATAGTTAAGTAATGGAATAGAGGCACCAATACCGTTACCAACAAACCAAACCTTAGTGGCAGGCACACCCATGTGTCTTCTTACATATTCAAAGATGGTAGGATAAACCGGTTTTTGTTTCAGCCCTTGTGATGAGATCCTATTGCCTTGCAAGATGGAGGTCCAGCCATCATAGTGACCAGCGGTGATACATCTTACTTCTTTGAATGATGTACCAAGCGATTGAATATTATTACCGGCAGTTAATACAGGGGCAATTGGTGTATCGCCTGACGTGCCTGTACCATAGATGATAGGTGTTTTCAATGGATCAGGAGCTTGCCCATTAAAAATGTTGGGCATGATGTTCCCTAAATTATCATCATTGTTCAGTGAAGGTATCTTAATTCCTTGTCCAAGTTTCAAGTATCCCTGCAACGCAGCTTCCTGGTGACGAACACCTCCGGCAAACATGATCAGAACAACATGTTGAGCGCCTTGCACATTCGTTCTGGCAAACAATCTTCCAGATGGAAGAATGTATGGAGCAACAATGGATCCTGCTGCTTCGAGTGATGCTTTCTTTAAAAAATCTCTTCTTTTCATTTATTGTGAATGGTAATGTGATTAATAATACATGTATTCGTCAGACAAGGCAAAGGAGATGTAAACCAGCTCCGGTGTAATGTTAGGGTCAGACTGAATGAATTGTTTTAAATAGGCCTTTTCCGCTTCGGTTGGATTACGTACATAAAAACGTACATAGGTATCGGTTATGAATTTGTCAAGGTCTGCTTTCATTTCTGTTAATGTAGGAATGATAACCCCCGGTTTTTTCATCAAGTTTGCGATCAGCACCTGGCGTGCTAAGATCTGGTCACCAACCGAGTCGAAACATTGGGAAATGGTAAAGAGATTGTTCGATGATAAAGCTTTTTGAAATAAGTTGGCGTATAAAATAGAAACATACTGATCTGTAGTTTTCATGCGTGTCTTATTCACGTTTGCAGGCAATATGTCTACAGTGTTCACACCATATTCATACTTTGTTTCCTGTTTTTTGCATGAGCTAATGAACAGGCTTGTTACAAGCAAAATGGAATACGAAAGTTTTTTGCAATGTGTTTTAGAAATTTGCATACTCATTTGTTTTAAGGATGTTACGTTGGATCTTGAAGATGTCTTTGTCAGTTGGCAAGGTTTTAAGAGCATTCACTGTTTCTTCGGTAGATGTGTATCTTGCCACGAAGGTCTTGTATAGCCATTTCACTGTTCCTTCATAAAATTCACTGCAATGGGTAAGGATATCGAAATAATCTCCTTTGCTATGGCCCGATCTTCCAAACAATACTCCCGATTTACCATTCAGGATCATGTCTCTGGCAATGGTGAATTCATTTTGGGTATAGCTTCTAAATAACAGATCGTTGAAGGTGTATTTAATGGTGTTGTCTTCATTGCCCATGTATGAATCTGTTTTGGTGAAGGTGAGCGAATTGTTGATCAGGCGAGAACAGTATTCTTCAATTTCGATCTCATTGTGGTAATAGGCCCAGCGTGATTTTGCGGCACCAAGTAATTCTTCTGAATTTTTTTTGTTGTTGTAGAAGGATGCCCAGTTTCCGTTAAGGGAGTCAACCTGACGGGCAAATTGCGATAGACCGTAGTAGAACATGAAATCAGCCTCTCCGAAACCTTCACACAATCTAACGGTTAACAGGTCGAACAATCGGTTGTTTGCGGCAATGGCGTAAGAAGAATCGCCGGCTCTATAGGTTTGGTCTGATTGTAATTTAATGATCAAGGCCTCTCTTGTGCCAATGGAAAGATTATTGGCGATAAGATTGTTGGTTTCTGCCTGCATCTCTGCATCAAAGGGCTCTCTGCCAATGATGTCGATGAACAATCGGTTAACGTAGTTCTCAACTTTTACTCTTGGAACATTATTGTAGTAAGGCGATTCATTGTTTGGTACCACTTCATTTTTTGGATCCTTCTTTTTACAGGAATAAAACCCGAAAAGAAGCAGTATGACAGATGCACCCAGGAAATTTTTTACCATGCGTTTTAGTGTTTTGACTTTTACGAATAAACAATAATTTGCAACATAGCACAAACAAACAGGCTTTGAATTTTCAGCAAATGAGTAAATATCGATTTAGGTCGAGTGAGGGGAGTGGTTAAAACGATTTAGGGGTAAATGAATTTAT
>DAISHL010000316.1:0-3171 GCA_036822555.1 Bacteroidota bacterium
TTTTTGGGTTGAAGTCGCCAATCCACTGGATTTCATAATCTTCGTAGATTAATTGATCCTGAATAAGCTTAGCTCCTTCCATGATCATAAATGCATCTACGCCCTTTCCCTGAAATTCCGGGATTATGCCAAATATCAGCCCGTTGAATTTCAAGTTCTTATTGGTTTTTTTGATCCATAAAAACTTGAGTTTCCCCCACCAGTCGAACCTGCCATTCAAATATTTAAACCATTGATTCAGAACATTATTTGAAACGTTGCTTTTGGGAATCCCTTGAAGTTCAAATTCTTCTATTATCTCCTTCAGTCCTTTCCCCCAGTTTTTGCTGAAATCTATTGTGTCTAACGGAAGGATACTTATAGGAAAGTCATCAAAGCTGCACGCATCAACTTTAAGTGGTAAGACATAATTCTGTATTTTTTTGGAAATAACCTTTGACAAAGAAACTTCTAGAAATACTCCCGTATTTTTATTTAGAGACTTGTCAATGTAGGCTTGAGATACTAAGGGGATAAACCTTATGGATTCATTTTTCATTTTCAATTCAATTTCATTCCAAAATGCATCTCCCTTTTTCAGATTATCTTTATCAACCCAAACATCGTATCCCAGCAGTCGAAGTTTTGATGCTAGCCAAATGGCTAGGTAGTCTTCTTCTGGTTGAGCGTGACTAATGAAGATTAATTGTTTATCTGATTCCACGGGTTTTAATGTTGAATTTGTGAGATGTGCCCTGGGCGGTTTGTGTCTATTTAGTTGCGCGAATAGGAGGGCTTGAAAATGTAGCGCAGCGGAATGTTAAACCCGACCTGCTGCGAAATTGTCTCCCGTGACCGAACTGAATTTGAAACATACACTTAAATTTAACACTACACCCCGCAATTGCATAAACTTTTTGTTGTCGGCAGTTTTTTAAAACAACTGTCCTGTAAATTGGGTTGAAGTCTCTAAATGGTCACCAAGAATTAATGAAGTCTCCGGTAGATTATCACTACAATGTCCTGAACCAAAGTAGATATGTGTCATTTTGCTTTCTTTGTCGTTACTTATCTTTGAAACTTCTATGTCAAATGTTTCGCTGTTTGAAAGGTATAGTCTCATCTTTACACTCCATTTAGCTATTGGTCTATTCCAAGTACCAGTTGTCCGTCTATTGATTAAGTCTCTTATTGTCTCTATTTCACTACTGTCGGTCATTAATACTGTGTCGGCAACAAGGTTTGTTTGATAGAGGTCATTCTCCTTGAAAAGTTTAATTTTTACTATAGAGTTCTCAGACTTTATATAGTCTAGCTTTTTTTCGATTTCGTCCCACCTCGGGTCACAAACATTTTTATCGTACACATAAGACATTATTCCAACGACAATAAGGAAAAGTACTCCCCATAAAAATATTTTATCTCTTATTGTCATTCGTTCATTGTCCTAGTTGTCCAAAAAAATTGCCTTCTACATCTGGCTATCCGCATTGCACATATCTGCCCTATCCCAACCCCAATTTACCACTCAAGCCAATACGCCTAACGCGGAGGGGTGTATTTTTTTGCGTTGTTGAAGGCAGGGGAGTTTGGGCTAAAAACGGCTGGTTTTCCTGGGCGAGGGCAGTTTTGGAAGACCGGAAGGCAAGTAACAGGTTTACCCCCGGCCGCGCCATCGCTTAAAGATGTTGTGGGTGGCTGGGTGGTGACACTAGTCTCCTCCGCATCCACTGCAGCCGGAACACCCGCTATCGCCACCGCTGCAACCCGTGCCGCTGTCAGATGAGCATGAGCTATCAAAAGATTCGGAGTAGTGCCCGAAAGCTGTCCAGCAACCCGCGCCACAACCTGCTGCCGAATCTCTTTTTGTCATTTGTTCAAACAGTTCCCGCTCAAAATCTTTCGAAATCTCAAATTCCAGAACGTTAGACAGAAATATGTTGCCGCCAATGCTCTTAAGTAATTCAACGGCTTTGCCAATGTACGAGGATGGTTGTTATGAAACGACATTTTCAAGTTCTGAGAATTCATTCTCAATCTCTTTCTTGATGATCAGGCCCTTTTCCGTGTAGGAGAAATTGCCGGTGATTCTTTGAAACAGAGATGTTCTTAGTGCATCTTTTAAGTTTGGGCCTACCGTCAGTCGGGTATAGTAGTGTTTTTGATTTTTGGCGTTTTGGTACGCAATCTTGACCAGGTTTTTGAATAAGACGCTTGATTCGGGGTTGGTCTGAAAAATTGAGAGGAAAGCTGATTCGTGCGGTTTAACTTGGTAAGTTCCAAAACTACTTCCTGTGACTACATATTTATGAATTCGTATTGGGTCACGACTACTTGCCTGTCTTTGAACTTCACGAATTGCCAATACCTGCTTTAACAGCAAGTCCATAAATGAGTACTTCAGTAAATCGCTCAAAGGCGTTTGGTCACCCTTTAGAATGAGTAGAGTTTCAGCAGGAGTTAGTCGGGATAGATACTTCACAAAAATGGTTTTTTAAACACCCAATGAATGTCCATGTTGATCCTTCGGAAATTCATGTTAGCAAAACGAAGTTCCGTTGGTGGCCAAATATCGATCGGGGGATCTTCATCAAAGTGGAATTTGTAGAGTGCAATAGTCTTTGAGTACCAATCGGTGAACTTAAGGTCTTCGCTTTGGCCTCCTTTAGTTGGGCCATGATGAATTTGTCTGTTCAGTAACTTGTCGCACATGTCTGTCCAGTAGGAATGCGTGTATAACAGATGTAAATGCCAAACCTGGTCAACCTCGTCAGATGGAGTCAATGGTTGATTTGAAACAATTGTTAAAAAGATAAACTTTTTGTACTCCAGAATTGCCCGTACTGAAAATTCGTGAGTCCATCCGTTTTCTCGTGCCAGTCTGTCGGTAAAGGTCAATGGAGAGTCGTTGTCATCCAACTCAAAATCTTTCAGTTTGCTCCATAGTATTGAATTCTCTTTTGTCATTGGCGCTTGCGGGATCATTGGCTATCCACGTTGCACATATCTGCCGTACCTCAACCCCAATTTACCACTCAAGCCAATACGCCTAACGCGGAGGGGCGGATTTTTTTGCGTTGTTGAAGGCAGGGGAGTTTGGTCTAAAATCGGGTTTCAGTAGAAAAAAAGCGGGCTGTTCCATTAATCAAACGTTTACAAACGCTTTTAATCGGAAGTAAACGAATACGAAAC
>DAISHL010000317.1:0-3168 GCA_036822555.1 Bacteroidota bacterium
CTTCATCCTTTGCCGTTGAACTGGCAAAAAAACACAATTCACGTTTGCATGTATTTCATATCTCAACTGCAAAGGAACTGAGTTTGTTCACAAATAAGATCCCTTTAAAGGACAAGCGCATCACTTCTGAAGTGTGTATACATCACTTATGGTTCAGTGATGAGGATTATCAAACAAAAGGCAATTTTATCAAATGGAATCCTTCAGTAAAAACGGGATATGACCGTGATAAATTATTTGAGGCAATGTTAGATGGCACCATTGATGTGATTGCTACCGATCATGCCCCTCATACCATTGAAGAAAAAAGCCAATCATACCTGAAGGCCCCGAGTGGCGGACCTCTGGTGCAACATAGCTTATCTGCAATGCTTGAATTCTATCATCAAAAACGCATTACTCTAGAGAAGATCGTTGAGAAAATGTGTCACAATGTGGCAGATGTATTCAATGTGGATAAAAGAGGTTACCTGCGTGAAGGATATTATGCAGATCTGACCTTGGTAAACCTAAATAAACCTTATACCGTATCAAAAGACAACCTCCTTTACAAGTGCGGATGGAGTCCGCTCGAAGGACAAACGTTCAAAGCTCAGGTTGAAAAAACCTTTGTGAATGGCCATTTGGCATTTGACAATGGTAAATTTGATGAATCTCATCTCGGAAAAAGACTTATCTTTAATAGATAAATCTTTCTTGAACGTGTGTCAGGTAAATAATACAAAATGCCCTTTCGGCATCTATTTAGCCATTTGTGTAATACTCTTTCTTTGCACTACCCAAGAAGTATTCTCGCAGGGAAAAACCACGTACTCACCAATATTGGAAGAGATCTCATTGCTGATCGAGAATTCCAAACTCCATGAAGCTGATAAGCGTACAGATTCATTATTATTGATGGCTTTAAAGCTCAAGGACTCTTCATTACTGGCTAATACCTATAATTTCAAAGGCGTCATAAAAAAAGACCAGAAGAAGATCAAAGAATCCATTGAGTATTACAATAAGTCTTTGGACATATACAAACGTTTGAAGAATGAAAGGAAGATCGCTGATACCTACGTGAATTTAGGCTCAATATTCTCAGATCTTAAAGAAGAAAAGATGGCATTGAATTACTATTTCAAAGCCCTCAGTTATCTGAAGAAATTGAAGAACATGGAGGCGGAAATGATCTTGCTTAATAACATTGGTAATATATACAAAGACATGGCTGATTACACCAGTGCCGCCTATTACTTTGATAAGGCCATGCACAGCTCTTATGCCATCAAAGATTCATTTTCCATGGCCATGGTTAGCCATAATCTCGGTGTGAATTACTACTTGCAAAAAAATACAGATTCAGCCATTAAGTATTACAACAGATCGCTGAATTATTTGAGCAATTATGATGAAGGAATTGGGCATGTATACAATTATGAGCAGATCAGTCAATCTTATCTCGATCAAAACAATACAACTAAAGCTGAACTTTATGCACATAAAGCTTTATCAATTCTTCATAAGGTCGGCATACAGGGAGAGGAAACAACATTATTTTCATTGTTATCCTCGATCTATGAAAAAAAGAAAGATTACAAAAATGCCTTTAAATACAAATCTCTTTATTCGCGTATCACCGACTCGGTTAACAATCTGAACTCAGGAGCAGAAGTGCTTAAAATAGAATTTGAAAATCAAAAGAAGGAAGAGAGAGAACAGATCGCCAAGGACAGAATGAACAGAGAGGCCATCAATGAGGCCATAATGGATGCTAAGAACAAAAAGCTCATCTATTCATATATTGGCATTGGCTTGGTATTGATATTGGTGCTCTTCATTTTCAGAAGCTATAAGCAAAAACAGAAAGCCAATGAGATCATTTCTAAACAAAAAGAATTGGTTGAACAAAAAAATGAAGAGATCCTTTCATCGATCAACTATGCGAAACGGATTCAATACGCATTGCTGGCTCATGACGATTACTTGAAAAAACACCTTCCGGAACACTTCGTTTACTTTAACCCCAAGGATATTGTTTCCGGCGACTTCTATTGGGCCGCAACAGCGAGATCTGCCAATTCCAACAGGTTTTACCTTGCTGTTTGTGATAGCACGGGCCATGGTGTACCCGGGGCATTTATGAGCCTTCTCAACATCGGTTTTATTGCAGAGGCCATCAATGAAAAGAACATATATGAACCCGGTGCTGTTTTTGATTATGTAAGAGAGCGTTTGATTGACAGCATCAGTAAAGAAGGACAAAAGGATGGTTTTGATGGTATCTTGATGTGTTTTGAGCTTGATTCAAATTCAGCCATCTGCAAGATCACTTACGCTGCGGCCAACAATTCACCACTCATCATTTCAGAAAACGGTATTCGATCATTGGAGAATGACAGGATGCCGGTAGGTATCGGCGAAAGAAAAGTGAACTTCCGAACCTTTGAACTTACCTTTAAGAATGGGGAAACCCTATACCTGTATACCGATGGTTATGCTGATCAATTCGGTGGACCAAAGGGAAAAAAATTCAAGTACAAACAACTCGATGAACTGATTAGTAAGAATGCAAAGGCAGAACTTCCGCATCAGCGAAAATTATTAGAAGACACATTCAACGCGTGGAAAGGTGATCTTGAACAGGTGGACGATGTCTGCGTTATTGGAATAAAACTTTGATCCCATAGAGATCCTGAATTGAACCTTGAGTCGATTCTCATTTTTGATCATATACACCTTATAATCGCATTATTCTGTTAATTTTGCCATAACGTTACCGTATGGATCCGAAGAGCATCATTGAACAAGTAAAAGCAATAGCAAAGGAAGCCGCCCTTTATATTGAACACGAGCGATCGAATTTTTCGCAGGAAAAAGCAGAGATCAAAGGATTGAACGATCTTGTAAGTTATGTGGATAAGACCTCTGAATTAATGATCGTTAAAGGATTGAGTGCGCTTTTACCGGAGACAGGATTTATTGTTGAGGAGAACTCAAGGACTGACAGACACGCTTATAATTGGATCGTTGACCCACTTGACGGGACAACGAATTTTATTCATGGTATCCCTTGTTATGCCGTGAGTATTGCTTTAGAATACAACGGTGATATTCTTTTAGGTGTTGTGTATGAAGTGAGCCGTCATGAATGTTTTTATGCCGTTAAAGGTCTTGGTGCATTTC
>DAISHL010000318.1:0-3152 GCA_036822555.1 Bacteroidota bacterium
CTTTAGTTAAAATTCATCTTCATTAAAAAAGAAATCGTCCTTGGTCGGGTAATCAGGCCAGATGTCCTCAATGGTCTCATAACTATCGCCTTCATCTTCCATTTCCTGTAAGTTCTCGATCACTTCCATAGGCGCACCTGTACGCATGGCGTAATCGATCACCTCATCCTTTGTTGCAGGCCACGGAGCATCTTCCAACCAACTTGCCAATTCTAATGTCCAATACATAGTTTTCGTTTAATTTTCTGCAAAAGAAAAAATTTTTTTTGGATTAGAAAAGAAAAATAAACTAAAAATGGAAAACAAGCTATTACTTATAGTGTTGATAATCAGCGCAATGTGAATATTGTGTTGGTAACATCATATCTGAATGTCCTTTTGAGTAAAAATTTGCTTGTCGTTTTCCAAGGTAAGCTTGTATTTACCTTTTGGCAATTTACTTATAGGGAGAGCAACATCATAGGCGTTATTTGTTCCCGGTTTTAGCCAGTTGCCAACACTTATAAGAACGGCATTTTCCTTTACATCATAGATGTTCAATTTAGAATAACACCATTCTGTGTTTGAATATGCCATCTTACCCAACAGACTATCGTTCACTAAATGTATTTGTCCGCTTGGCGACTGATAGATACGTTGTTTGATGATGTACCATGGAATGGGTTCGTTCTTTAGTTTACTCACAAGCATTTTCAATGCCATTTCTTTTTCAGAGCCGGTATTGATAGCTGCAGATGCGTGGTTGTTGCTGATCGACCATATGGCTTGCTGAATGGAGGTTGTGTTCAATTGTTTGTAATTGGCATTGATGTAATTGGCCAATTTAATGAGGTTACTATCGGCCATGTCCTTGGTCTTGAATCCGAGATTGCTCCTTGGTCCGCAATCATTGCTTTCGCAACAAAAACCAACAACACGCTTGCTAGCATTGCTTCCCGCTTTAACCAACAATTGTTCCTCGCGCACAACCAAAAGGTTTTGGTACTTTTCCTCATCGGGAACAAATTTTCTTCCCGGCTCCAGCTTAATTGAAAGGTCTTTTGAACTCAGGTTTTGTATTTCAAGAATGGTTGATTCGCCTTGATAATTTCCAAGTCCTTTGATCTTTACTTTCACTAGATTTTTTGAAAGTGCTTCCTGAAGAGTAAGGCTGGTGCTCATTTCAGAGAACGCCAGCAATAGCGTTGCAATGCATAAGATGATGATGGTTTTCATATTGGCCTCCTTTTCAATTATAAAATGCAAGGCATGGAAATTAGATACAGGGTATTTCAAAAAAAATTACACGAAGGGTAAAAAAAGCCGTAAATTAAGGGTAAATTGGCACTGCTAATCACATGGAAAGATTTACCGGAATACTTGGCATACTCCTGATCTTTGGAATTGCCTTCTTAATGTCAAGCAATAGAAAGGCCATCAATTACCGATTGGTGTTCAGTGGACTCGCACTTCAAATACTAATTGCAATCCTCGTTTTAAAAGTTCCTGTCATAACACAATTTTTTGCCATGCTTGGTCGCATCATGGGAAAGATAGAGGCATTTGCAACACAAGGTGCTTCCTTTGTTTATGGTGGAATAATGGTTGATACGCACGATGGTTCTTCCAAATCTTTTGGTGCCCCACACACCTTTGTGTTTGCATTTAGTGTAACGGCAACAATTATTCTGGTATGTGTGCTGGTAGCTATTTTTTATCATTTCGGGATCATGCAGCGCATTGTTGCATTGATCGCCAGGGTTATGAATTTTGTGATGAGAGCAAGTGGAGCAGAAGCATTGAGCAATGTGGCGAGTGCCTTTGTTGGGCAAGTGGAAGCACAGGTGATGATCAGACCATATTTGTCAACCATGACCAATAGCGAGTTGCTTTCAAGCATGGCAGGCAGCATGGCATGTATCGCAGGTGGAATACTTGTAGTGTATGTGAATATGGGTGCAAAGGCCGAATATCTGTTAACAGCCAGCTTAATGGCAGCCCCTGCTGCTATTGTGATCTCAAAGATCATTCTGCCGGAAACTGGCACACCAAAAACTCAAGGCAAGGTAACGCTTGAAGTAAAAAAAGAACATACCAATCTTATAGATGCCATTTCTCACGGTGCTTCCGACGGAATGAAAATAGCCATTAACGTTATTGCCATGCTTATTGGGTTTATTGCCCTGATAGCATTGCTCAACTATTTGTTAGGTCTAGTCAATCCACAATTATCACTCGATGCCATTTTCGGAAAACTGTTCTATCCTTTTGCCTGGGCTATGGGAGTGCCAATGCAGGATGTGGAAACCGTGGCCACCTTAATGGGTCAAAAACTGACCATCAATGAATTTGTAGCATTTGACACCATGACGCATAAGCTGGCACAGCCACTGACCGAAAAAGGATTGATCATTGCAAGTTTTGCCATTTGCGGTTTTGCCAACTTCAGCAGTGTTGGAATGCAAATAGGCGGTATTGGTGCTTTAGTTCCGGAACGCAGGGCAGATCTTGCCAAACTAGGTATACGAGCACTGATCAGCGGAACATTGGCCTCTTATTTGTCTGCAACTATCGCAGGTATGTTATTGTAAACATGAATTTAAATCTGAGAGATAACATAAACGTGGCCATGGATTCAATAAAATCCAATAAGCTGCGTGCAATAATCACCATGCTGATCATCAGTATTGGCATTACTGCATTGGTTGGGATCTTCTCAGCAATTGACGCCATTAAAGCAGGGATTAACAGCAACTTTACCAGTATGGGGGCCAATACATTCACCATACGCAATGGAGATATTGGTATCAGAGGAGGCCGACAGGGGAGACGTGCCAAAAAGTATGAAGCCATTTCTTACAAAGAAGCGATACGATTCAAGAACGAGTTTGATCTGCCCACAAGTATGACCTCAGTGTCAACTATGGCCAGTATGACGGCCAGGTTAAAGTATGGCAGCGAAAAGACCAATCCGAACATTCAGGTATTTGGTAGCGATGAGAATTACCTTGCCACCTCAGGGTATGAACTTGAGAAAGGAAGGAATTTTACGGCTACAGAAACAAATAGCGGGAACAATCTTGTGATCATTGGAAAAGATATTGAGGCCTTGTTATTTCCTAAATCGAGCGGACTAGACAAGATCATTTCCATTGGCGCCATGAAATACAAAG
>DAISHL010000319.1:0-3146 GCA_036822555.1 Bacteroidota bacterium
GATTCCTATTGATCTTGCGGTATTAAGTGCGCGATGCCCGTTAATTGATGCTTGAATTGATTGGTCATCATTTTTTTACCTTCAGGGCAGCCAAATTGATCGGCATAGCCATCGGTACTGAGGATCACGAGATCATTCTGTTTCAAAGAGTACTCATGTTGTGCATACTCCTGATCAATTGGGGTGTAACCTCCTATGGCGTATTTGGTTGGTTTAATTTCAATTACTTCACCATTTCTTACAATATACAGAGGCCGGTTAGCGCCTGCGTAATGCAATTTATTGGTGTCAAGATCGAGCCTTACAAAAGCAAGGTCCATTCCATCTCTTTGCTTATTCGTTTCTGTGTGTTGCTTTAAAGAATCCTTAATGGCATTGTTTAATTGCTTTAGTACCGTGGAAGGCGTATGCCCGGTATTATCATGGCAGATCTGCTGCAACATATTGATGCCCACCATGCTCATTAAGGCACCCGGAACACCATGGCCTGTACAATCGGCGCAGGCAATATAAAACTGCTGAGCATTATTATTCTGCTTGAACCAAAAGAAATCACCACTCACCACATCCTTTGGAAGATACAATACAAAGCTGCTCCTTACTGCTTTTGTAAGAATGCCTTGTTCGGGTAAAAATGTTGTTTGTATCCCTTTTGCATATTCAATACTTTGTAAAATTTCCTGCTTTTTATCGCTAATGATCTTGTTTTGTCCCTGAAGCTGGGAATTGATCTTTTTCCTTAGATTGTTCTGCTTATGGAGTAAAAAGGCGATAACAATAATAACCAAACCAATAACTATCAGTAAAACGATATATATTGTTTTTCGTTTATTCTTTAATTCATTGATCTCTGCGATCTGCTTAAGCTGTATGTTACCGGCCTCAGACCTGGCATAGTTATAATCCGCTTCCAGATTGCTGATCGTAAAGGCATGTAAATCTTTATTGATCTTATCATTTAATTTATTGTACTCCTTTTGAACTTCAAATAATCTTTTATGGTCCTTCAAAGATTTATAAATTTCAGTGTATCCCAGGAGGCAATCCTTTCTCAACTCTAAAAAATCATGATAAACAGAATAACGGTAGGCAAAATCCAAATTTTTTAACGCCTCCTTACTTTCATTTAATGCTCCTTTGGATATCCCTATTCTTAATATACACGCTGCGATATTATTGGAATCATCCTTAAAGATTGTTTTTGCCTGCTCATAATAAAAAATACTTGACTTAAAATCCTTTGAGTGGTAAAATAATTGACCTAGATTATTATACAAGGGTGCAACCGCGCCAAAGGCTTTTATTGATTTACATGTTTCAATTGCACTGTTAAAATACTTTACGGCAGAATCAAAATCCGAAGATCTTTTTTCCCGTTCATACTTATCGGTATAAAAACTTCCTAATGCATTTTCTGTCCTTAACATTATGGCATCAGACTTAATTTCTTTTCCGATTTGCATGGCCATATATATGTAACTTACATCTTTGTAATTCTTTTGCTGTATTGCTGCCTGCCAACCTAAATTGTATGCGGACATGGCAGTATAGAATTTACTTTTAATGGAGTCACTGAATTTATAACCTGCGTAATAATACTTGAACGATTCCTGATAATTTGCCCTGTTAAATAGCACATCGCCTATGGTATTGTAAAGCTTTGCCTTCTTCTTCTTCAACTTTAACTTATTTGCCAGATTGAAAGCTATCTTGGAAGCTTCCATAACCTCGTTAAAAGCCGAACTGCCGTATTCCTTGCAAAAATCATTAAGTAAGCCCACTTTAATTGAATCGTCTGGCAAGGCGTAAATACTATCACGAACCTTTAGAACAGACGGGGCGGTCTGTGAGTTTAGTGACATTCCCATCAAACAGAAAAACAATATTATGATAAACCTTACTCTCATTACCTGACGCATCCATCGAGATGCTGACTTATTTAACACATAATTTAGTTTCGTTTTACTCCTATTACACAAACATCATCCACCTGATCGAAGCCACCTCTCCACTGATCAAATGTATTTCTGATCTGGTAATATTGTTCTGATTTGTTTAGTTTATGAATGCTCTGTACAAGGGATTTAAAATTCCTGGTCATAAACTTTTTACCTTCTTTTCCTCCAAACTGATCGGCATACCCATCCGTAGACATCACAAACATATCTCCTTTATCTAATGATATTTCTGTTTGCTCGAATTCTGCGTTATACTCTGTATATCCGCCAATAGCACACTTGTTTGGTTTGATCTCCATCAATTCACCATTCTTGATCAGAAATAAAGAGCGATTTGCACCGGAATACAACAGTTTGTTTGTTTCCAGATCAAAACATACCAGCGAAATATCCATTCCGTCGCGCTGCTTATTTTGCTCAGTATTTTGTTTCAAAGAATGTTTTATCTCATTATTTAAATTTTTAAGAATGGAGGCCGGTGCAATTGATTTGTGATTGCTGAAAATTTGCTGGAGTATATTAATGCCTACCATGCTCATCAATGCTCCGGGAACACCATGCCCAGTGCAATCAGCGCATGCGATCAAGATCTTCTTTTTATCAGCCGAAGCTTTGAACCAATAAAAATCTCCGCTAACAATGTCTTTTGGCTGAAAATAAATAAAGTTATCAGGCAATAATTCATCAAGAACTTCCTTCTCCGGCAAAAAGGTAGTTTGAATACCTTTTGCATATTTGATACTTTGTTCTATTTCATGAGTTTTTTCGAGAATGATCCTATTCTGAGCCTGCAGCTTTTTGTTACTGTCTTGTTTCAATTTGTTTCTGCGGTACAACAAATACGCTATAAAAACTACAATTAGACCAATTCCGGATAAAATCGAAATGTAATAGGTTTTACGTTTATTCTTTAGTTCCTCAATTTCATTTGACTGCTGCAGCTGTATCATTTCTGCATTTGCTTTCTCAAGATTCCTGCTCGTCTCTAGCCCTTTTAAATTATTTGAATAGGTTGTTTTATCAATATCTGTCTTAAGTTTGGTATACAGGTCATAGTAACTTACCGCAACTTCATATTCCTTTAAATCATAATAGGCAATTGCAATGTTCTCAAGGGCATCTAATTCCAAATCGCTCTGACCACTTCTTTTGAATACATTGTAACTTGAGATCATCTATTGCAGCGCT
>DAISHL010000320.1:0-3144 GCA_036822555.1 Bacteroidota bacterium
GACGGTTTAAATGACGGATTTAAGGCATCGGGCTACAACATCACTAAATTCAACTTAAAGATCTTTGACAGATGGGGAAAGATCTTATTTGAGACCAACGACATGAATGAAGCTTGGGACGGTACCACAAAAGGCAGCGACGAACCGATCAAGAACGATGTTTATGTTTGGAAGGCAAGTGGTGTAGATATACACAAAAAAGCACATGATCTGGTAGGACATGTTACCTTGTTGAAATAAAAAAAATCCCCCGGACTACCGGGGGATCTTTTATGCTTCTGCTTTTGTATTGGCCGCTTCCCTCAATTTACCTAACTCTTCAATCACCTTCTTTCGCTTTGCCTGAATGTCTTCAAGCTTGGCGCGTTCATTGGCCACCTTTTCTTCTACATCCTTTAATAAACTATTATTGCCCTTGGCATTCTTAAAGAACCCAAGATTATTTTCATAGGTTCTTATAGTGCCATTGATCTCATCCATTTGTTTTTTCAGATAATCGGCTTCCTTGCTTAACAGATCCTTTGGATTTTCGGAGGCCATAAAGCGATCTATCTTTGATAGATATTGTATGCTTGCCTTTTCCTTCTTGTTAAGGTCTAACTGGTTGTATAACTCATCCAGTTTATTGTAGAATGAGTCGTTCAAACGTTTCTTCTCTTTCAAAGGCACCATGCCTGCAGCATTCCATGATGCTGAGAATTCCTTTAATGCCTCACGGTTCGCATTTAAATTATCTGATAAGGTAAAAGCATTGAGCTTCGCAAGAACTTCTTCCTTTACATTTAAATTTCCTTCCAGTGATGCATCTACATTTTCGTAATGTGCTTTCTTGGCATCAAAAAATGCATTACAAGCCTTTCTGAAACGCGCAAAAATTTTTGGCTCTTCTTTGTCGCCATTGGATGGATGTTTCTTCCAGTCATCCTGCAATTTGATCAGTTGCTGTGTGGTTTTTTGCCAATCTGTGCTGTTCTGCAGTTCTTCTGCCTTCTGAATAATGTTTAACTTGATCTTTCTGTTTGCGGCATGTTTCTCATGCAAGTGTGCAAAGAATTCCTTTTTGGCATCAAAGAACTTATCACAGATCTCTCTGAACTCTCCCCAAATTTTTTCATTATCCTTTTCTGTTGTTCTGCCAATACCCTTCCATTCGTTCTGAACCTGAATGATCTCATCTGTTTTAGCATTCCATGCCGATACCGATCTCAGATCAAGATCAGAAACTAATCCTTTCAATTTTTCAATAAGATCTTGCTTGGCCTTTAAATTGTTCTCCTTCTTCTCCTCTATTCCCTTATAGTACTCCTTTATTTTGGCATATGTTTCATCTAACGCTGCCCTATAGGAAGCTTTCATTTCTTCCCACTTTTCATTTGGCACTGGTCCGATCTCTTCCCATTCGTTCCTGTAGGCTTTAATTGAATGTTCCGCCTCTTTTATATTCGCGGTGTTCTGCAAACCTTTGATCTTTTCAATTACCGCAAGTTTATTCTCGTAGTTCTTTTTAAGATCATGCTCCTGAAGGTCGCGATAGATCTTAAGGTTGTAGTAGAACTCTTCAACCGCTTTACTATAATCGCCTTGTACCTCCTTATATTTATGCGGAGAAACAGCCCCAGTCTCTTTCCATTGTGATTGCAATTCCTGCAGTTTTTTAACCGCTGCGCCTACATTCTCACTTAATTGACTCAGGTCTCTGATCTTAGAAATGATCTCTGTTCTTATCTGAAGATTGCGCTCCTGTTCTTTCATTAAACGCTCATCGCTATCCTTTTTAAGCTTTTTGAACCTCTCAAGTAAGGACTCAAATTTAACATCCTCAGGCTGCTTCGGATATTCAAACTCCTTGATTCAGCCTCCTTCTTCAACAAATTGTTGTTTTGCCTTTTCAAATTCAATACTCCAGGCTTTTTGATATTCCTTTTGTAATTGACGTACTTCAAGAGCAACATCACCTGCTTCTTTTGAGAGCAGTTCCTCCAGTTTAGAAATTAATTCAGTTTTCATGATCACAAAAAATTAATTCGTTCCTTATGAGAACGAATTTACCTTACCAAATTTATTCAATTTTTTAATTGCAGCCAAATGACTTCCCTCAAAAACATTGATTTTTAGCAGCAGATCAGTTTACAATAAACTTCATGATCTTTTGATCTACCCGCACGAAATATACACCGGATCTTAAATTCTCCAGTTTCAGATTGTATCTATGATCTTCATAATGCTTCTCTGCAACAGGAAGTTCTTTTCCAACAATATCCGTGACACTTATCACCGAGTTCTCTTTCACATGATCTATCCTAAATCTTCCTGAATTTGGATTCGGATACAAGATCACTGATCCATTATCATCATTTGTTTCTTCAATACCTACCATGCAATTGGCAGCGCTCAATTGATTCACCAGCGACACACGTCATCTATTGATAAACGATTTTAACCCGGGAATTGACGACCCTCCGGGATTTCCAACTACCGTAATGGTCGTATCTATATTGGCATCAAACTGTGCATTGGAAAAGAATTTATTATTATCGGCATATACATGCGGCTTAATTACCGCTGCTATGCTATCTATTCTTGGAAACCAATAGCTCTGTAAAAAATGAAATCCGGTTAAATAGCACACCTCATTCAGATAGTTATTTTTAAGATTCACGTCTGCCAGGATCTTGTTGCAAAGCGGACGGTTATTGGGGCCACCACCTGTATAACTCACGCTTAAATTCTCAAGCTGCGTAACCGACATTCCCTGATTGAAATTACCAAAGGCCTCATTCACATCCCAGGTGATCCAGTTGAATTTGTTGGTGAGACTATCGTGATACACATAATAATTATGTCCACTTCCAATGTAAGAATCAAGATTGGCAAAAATGGAGCTGGCTGCCCATGACCTTAACCAAGGCTGTACAATAAAGATCTTGTTCAATGAATCAGAGAAAGATGCTGCCGGAGAGTTATTGATCTTATCAATGAAATAGACAAGATCGGTCCAGGTGCTTTGCGTTTCATTCGTATGCAGGTCGTATTTGCTGGGGTAGGTAGAGACGCTGCTGCCATACCATTTAAGATCCCCTGTGGGGTCGCCTTTGAACAAATTCCCTTTGTCATCAGAAAAACGATCGTCCAAAAAATCTTTAT
>DAISHL010000321.1:0-3134 GCA_036822555.1 Bacteroidota bacterium
ATCAAACTTCTTTTCATTGTTAATGTGATACCCGCTTCCAACAAAATTTCCTTTGTCGCATTCAGAACTTTCATGATGAACTTTGTTGTCAATAGATGCGGCGATCTCTTTTACCGAATCGTTTTTTAGGTCAACGATCACCGCTTTGGTGCCATCGATCCATATGCCTACGTTGTTTTTCATATGATTATAATTAAAGATTAGTGATTTCTGTGATCAAAAGACCGATCAATTCTTTTTCTTTTTTCTCGGGTCTGTTGTAACTCTCTGCAATGGTCCTTACCGAATCAATTATGATGCGTTTATGGCGATCAGTTAAGTTTGCTGCATTGCTCTTGAGGTAATTCAGGAATTGAAGAAAAGTAAGATGAGCAGGTGCACGTTTACTGATCAGTTCATCAAATTCAAACTGAGAGTAGAACACCATGTTCATCCCTGAAGAATCTTCTTCCAGTTCAAGGGGCAGTAACTTTTTTAAAATGATAGATCGTAGTGCTTCTGTCTCTTCCTTTTGTATGGCGCCATCCGCAAAAGCAATGGCGTACCACACATGAGCCAACTCTTTGTAGAATTGTTTCAGGTTAAGTGCTGTATTTGATCCATCTTCCATTGGTATTAAAATTAGTGACGGATCGTTGTAAAAAAAATGACCTATATCACTCTTTTACATCTTTTCTGAAGACAAGCAGGGGAGTGTGTGTGGCAAAACTAAGTTCGGCACTGTTGCTTCCTAAGAAGAAACGGCTGAACCAGCTGCGGTTCTGTTTGGTGAAAAGGGCCACCAACGATTGTTTTTCCTTTTTAATGTCGCGTTCAATGAACCAGGTAAGGCTATGTTCCAGATCCAGATGACGTAATACAAATTCAGTTTCTTTATTCTTGTATTTATCCACGATCTTGTTCAGTTTGTTGCGTGTAAGCTTTTCATCCAACAGATAATTGTAATGATTTACCTGCACTTTGGCCTTTACTGTTTTTGCAACAGCCTGTACCTTCTTTAATTCAGGAGCAATGTTCTCCATGTCGCTCGAATACCAGATGGTAGTGATAGGTTTATGTCGGTAGTCAGCCGGCACAACAATCACCGGCACGCTTGAATTATTGATAAGTTTAGAGGCGTTGGTACCAAACAACTTTTTAACGGCACCTGCACCTCTGGTACTTGAGCAGATCACATCTGCCTTCACTTCCTTGGCGTAATTGATCACATGCTCATCCACATTCATGCCCAGTTCAACAACAAAGCTATAGTCAGGATCCTTTAATTTCATGGACTTGAACACATCGTTGGCAAAGGACTCCAGCATGTCACATTTTTTCTCTATCTCCTCTTTTGCATACGCCTCAAACTTCTTATCGCTCCAAGATGTTGGCTTCATCACCTCAATGCAGTTAAAGATGGTAACATGTGCCTTGCTTTGTGATGCCAATTGCATGGCAAAGCGAAGACCTGCCTTTGAGTTCTGAGAAAAATCGGTAGTTACAACAATGTGTTTCATAGATGGATTTTAGTGTTGCTTAAAAATAAGGCTTATTTCGTTAAGGGCAATGATTTCTGATTTGTTTTTACCGGCGGTGGAAAAGGCGAGTGCGTTCACTACCTTCCAAAGTTTGGTATTGATCTCGTCCGTAAAAAGATCCTCATGAGCGATCTTAAAGGCTTTGAATTCATCCAGTACCTTCCACACATCAGTATTCGCAACAATGAGCTCACCAAGCTTTTTGCCAATGAGTTCGTTACCTTGTTGTGTGCTGAACAAGTTGTGCTTGTCTGCCTCCACAATATGTTTGTCAAGTTCCTTGTTTAAGCGTTCCAACTCACCTTTATTGAGGTTGTTATCACTTAAAAGAACGCAATAGAACAATTTTGCCAAACTCTCATAAAAACCAAGTTCTATATCAAATCGATTTTTTACCATGCTATGAAATTATTCGTTTACTGCTAATACCAATCTGATTTTTGTCAGTTTATGTTCTGATAGAATTCATGGTTTTTAGATCTGGTTTGCGGGCAGGTATAAATATGAATCATTTAAACAGGGAGGCACTAGCTATTTTAAACACGGAGAAACGGAGAAACGAAGATTATAATAGCCACTCCGCCGCATCGGAGAAACGAAGATTATTTGTGATTGGTTCAATGTATGCAGATGATCATTAAATTAGTATATTTAGGTTAATATGCGAGCTTTAATAGATCATGTAAGTGAGATCATTGCCATCAATGAAGATCTGTCAGACATGTTGAAGAATTCATTTGAGCCAGTTGAGTTTAGCAAAAATCATTGCTGTATAAAACTCAACTCAAAGTGTGATACATTGTTTTTTATCAATAAAGGAGCGTTAAGAGGATACCATTATGAAGATGGGAAAGAAATAACAGATTGGTTTGCGCAGGAAGGGGAATTTGCCACATGCTTTTACGCATTTATCTCACAGAAGAATTCTACTGAACAAATTGAAGTTC
This sequence comes from Bacteroidota bacterium, assembly GCA_036822555.1. Lineage (GTDB taxonomy): Bacteria > Bacteroidota > Bacteroidia > B-17B0 > Aurantibacillaceae > Aurantibacillus. The sequence goes on from DAISHL010000321.1 coordinate 2,468, forward strand.
TGGAGGATTCGGTGCTAACACCTATTTCATTTCAACAGTTACAAGTTCTATATGATCGCTTTCCTGTAACCGAACGTATTGGCCGGTTGATCACTGAAAATTATTACATCAAACTTGAAGAACGTTTGCAAAATCTCAAACTCTCAAACTCAAATCTGCTAAAGAACGTTATTCTCATTTATTAGAATCAAACCCAACCTTGTTGAATCGTGCATCATTAGGACAAATTGCAAGTTATTTAGGCATTTCACAGGAAACACTCAGCAGAATAAGGGCTGAGTTGTGAAAATAAGTTAAGCATTTCATTTTTTGATATTTGTCAAAAGATCAAGCCACAAGCAGCGTATACCTTTGATCCATAAAAACAAAAACTATGTATCAAAAACCATCCAATGCCTTTATAGGAGCCTCATGGGTTGCCTTATTGGCCGGTAGTATTTCGTATTGCACAGGCTTGTGGAATGCCGAGATGTATCTGAATGAAAAAGGGTATTACTTTACTGTATTGATGTACGGCTTATTCTCTGCCGTATCCTTACAAAAAGCGGTACGCGATCAATTAGAGGGTATAAAGGTTACTGCCATTTATTACGGCATCAGTTGGTTCTCTACACTTCAATCAATTTTACTGCTAGTGGTTGGTTTGTGGAATGCAGAGATCACGCGA
>DAISHL010000322.1:0-1132 GCA_036822555.1 Bacteroidota bacterium
ATGTATCTGTCATGTTGAGCGGAGTCAAAACATGACAGTTTCATTTGTTATGATTTAAGATCTTGAATATCCAACATGCCCACCGGTTTGCCGTTATCTGTAACAACAATAGTGTCTACATTTGTCTTTTTGAAAAGTACATTGGCGTCATTCAATAACACATTGCCGTCAATGGTTATTGGTTCACGGTAATCAAGGTCGGAAAGTTTTTTGTTCAATACATCTCTGCCTTGATCCATGATCAGCTTTCTTAATGAACCATCCGTGAATACGCCTTTGATGCTGCCATCAGCTTTGGTAACGGTAACAGCACCGTATCCAAATTCGGTCATTTTAACAATGGCATCAGTAATGCTTGTGTTTTCAGGTACCAAAGGATTAATACCTTTAATAGCTTCCTTAACCTTTACCATCATTAATCGTGTATCCATGATGAATTGATCAGTACCAACCGTTGTAAAGTTGTTCTCAGTCAATTGTTTCAAAACTTTTAATGGAACAGTGATCGTATGAACGCCAATATTGATGGCATTACGCACATGCTCTGTATGTCTAACTGATGAGAACATGATCTTAGTATCGTATCCATATAGATCAACTGCATTCACGCATTGTTCTACAAGAGCCAAGGCATCATGCCCCTGATCTTGCAAACGTCCAACAAGCGGACAAACATAAGTTGCGCCGGCATGCATGGCCATGTATGCTTGTTGCAAAGTATAAACCAAATGCACATTCACTAACAGATCCTTGTCGCGTAATAATTTACACGCACGAACACCCTCAAGTGATACAGGGATCTTAAATACTGTTCTTGTCTTATCTAAACCGAGAGCCAACTGACGCTCTGCTTCTGCCAATATTTCTTCTGCGGTATTGCCTAAGGCCTCAATTTGAAGCACAGGCACCATTTTGCTCAATTTTACAATTGTGCCATCAATATCAGTGATTCCTTCCTTTTGCATAAAGGTAGGAGTGGTGGTCAATCCATTTAAGAATCCAAGTTTAAAACCTTCTTCAATTTCCTTAAGGTTTGCTGAATCTAAGTATAATTCCATTTTTTGTTTTATTTATGTAATGTCCAAATATAAGTTTAATGAGCCAAAAGCCCAATTTAATTTATTAACGTTTG
>DAISHL010000322.1:1142-3126 GCA_036822555.1 Bacteroidota bacterium
ACTCTGACTAAATAAAAACACGCTAGTTGAAATACTTGCTTGTTTAAATAGTTCCAATGTTTTTATTTTATTCAATGATGATCACAAGGTACTTGGATACGCTCCAAAACTCCTCTGGTTTAGTGATCTCAATGCGTTCTACAGTCTTTTCACCAATGAGCTTGTATGAGCCGCTTGGATGGGTAGTAATGATCTTTGCTTTTTTAGCGCCAATATTGATGCTGGTGGTTTGATCCATGTCAACTTTCGTGAAATATTCCTTATTGAAATCATCCTTCACCTTTGTTGATTTACCTAAACCAATAAATCCACCTTCTTTGGTGATGATGTTCTTTTCCTTTAGTTCTTTACTGGTTCCAAAGGCATAAAAAGCAGTTTTTAAAGCTGCAGTTTTTACCTCATTCTCACCTTGCAGATCCTTGTATTCTGTGTTCAGGTTAGATAATTCAATGTTAAGGCTTTCAATCTTGTTCTTCAACTCGTTGATCTCCTCATCCTTCATGTTCAAGGAGTTTTGAAGGTTCTCGATCATTAATTGCATGCCCTCGATCTTCAGCTTGCTGTCTTTTAGTTTTTTGCTCAATGAAGCAATTCTGCTTTTATTCTTGCCCATTAGATCATAGATGGCCTGGATATCTTCCTTGATCTGATCTTCCTTGCTTTTTACATCTCCTGTTGTGCTGGAGCTAGTAACGATCTTTTCTTTTTCCTTGATGGTATTCAAGTTCTCCTGGATCTCATTGAAGGTTGAGATGAATTCCTGCAAAGCCAGTTCCTTTTCATTTAATTTTCCGCTTAATCCGCTGTTCACTTCCTTAAGGCTGTCTGCCAATGGATTCTCTTCCTTTTCTTTATCGCCACAAGAACTCACAAATAATGAGCTGCTTACCAAGAAGATCGCCAATACAATTAATCCTATCTTTTTCATGTGTTTTAAAATTTTCAGTTAATCTTAATTTTTATCAAAAGTAACCCATTTATTTGAATAAAAAAGGCGCATAAATGCGCCATAAATTCAAAAGCTACGAAAACTAGTTAACAAAACTCGTCGTACACCATTTTCAGATGTTCTGCTATCATTGCCGCTGTGCGACCTTCAATGTTATGTCTTTCAACCATATGCACCAATTCGCCGTTCTTAAAGAGTGCAATGCTCGGACTGCTTGGTGGGTATGGTGCAAAATGTTCTCGTGCGGTTTTTACCGCATCCATGTCAAAGCCTGCAAAAACAGTGGTTAATTTTCCTGGCAACTTCGCATTTGTTAAACTCATTTTCACTCCGGGGCGGCAGGCACCTGCAGCACAACCACATACAGAGTTAACAACCATAAGCACTGTACCTTGCTGTTTAATGGCATTTTGCACTGCTTCAGGCGTTGTAAGGTCTTCAAAGCCGGCACTGGTTAGCTCAGCTTTCATTGGTTTTACTATTGATTCTGGATACATATCGATTTAATTTTTGTGCAAATTTAAGGTTTAAACATTTAGGTATGTGTTTTTGTTTCCCACCATGCTGTTAATTTATCCTATTAATTTACCGATTAACCAGTATTTTAACTTCCAATTGGAACCATTCATTATATTTACAAACCATAAATCCGAAAAGACACAAAGAACATGAAACTGATCAAGATCACCGCCGTTGCATTATTCGCTTTTGGCTTTAATGCATTTGCTCAGAAAGGCAAGCCGGCAAATCTTCCTAACGACATGAAGACCTTCTCTAAACCAATGTTCGTAGAGGAAGTGAAAAGAACAGGAAACGAAATTGTTATCCCTTATAAAAGATACCGTTTATCGAATGGTATGGAGATATTAATTCATGAAGCCCATAGCGATCCTATCGTTTATGTGGATGTTACATACCATGTTGGAAGTGCCCGTGAGCAGCAGGGTAGAAGTGGTTTCGCGCATTTCTTCGAGCACATGATGTTCCAGGGTTCAATGAACGTGGCCGACGAACAGCATTTTAAAATAATCACTG
>DAISHL010000323.1:0-3124 GCA_036822555.1 Bacteroidota bacterium
CATACTAAATCAAATTGAACATAACAGCTACACTGACAAAGGGAGTGATAAAACACTCTCTTTTCATTTTGCTGTATCTTCTCATTCATGCCAATGGCTATTCTCAGAGCAATTACTCAACAGACAAGAATTACTTGCTTAAGCGATTGGAGAAATACGGATATCTGGCTCCTTTCCGCAGTGCATATCATGACACGTCGATCTATCACATTCATGAATTCATTCCAAGAAATTTCCTCGGGAACTTAGGACTTTCAAGCCCTAATTACGCCCTAAAATTCAATACCAGCATGCTTGGGTTCAGATTATTCAATGAACCCTTGGAAGATTACAAGATCAAGGATGAAGACATTGCATACTACAGAACAAAAGGGCCGTTTGCAGAATTAAGCGGTATTGCCGGCAGCAAACAATTGCAAATGTTCAGAATGCTTTTCACCCATTCATTTAAAAAGAATTTCAATGTGACCATGCGATTGAACAGGTATTCTTCGCAAGGCTATTATTTGAAGCAGCAAAGTTTCACCAACAATTTTTATCTCTCCGCAAATTACCAAACGCTGAATGGGCGTTTTGGGTTTAACACTTTTGTATTGGTGAACAACAAAAAATCTCAGGAGAATGGCGGCATCAAAGGCGATACCTTAAGTGAAGTGAATCTGCTCGTTGCGAAAAATCTTGCACCTGTTAAGTTATCAAATGCGTCCAGAGAGAACAGAGAAACCAAATATAAATACTCGAACTGGTTCAGATTGAATGCCAATAACGACGCGTATCTGAATTCCTATGTGAACTTCACATCAACGTTCAGCACCAACAAATACAAATACAAAGACCAGGGAATATCAACAGACAATTACTATTTGCTCTATTACCTGGATACATTAAAGACCAACGATAGTACACGCATCAGAAGTTTTATCAATGGGGCCGATATCTCTCTTCAAACCCGAAAAAAAGAAGTGGCTGGCATGATCGGTTATAACAACGAGATCATTCAATTATGGCAAAAGAGCGATACCAGTTTCATGAACAACATCATAAAATCCAGACTCAACGTCAATAAGGTATTCAGGCAAAAAGACAGTGCCAATTTCCTGGAATTCACCAATCTTGGCACAATTCATTACATAGCTGCCGGAAATCAGGAAGGGAATTACAAACTTGAAAGCTTTCATACGTTAAATATCATTAAGAGGAATAATCTCTTGGGAAGAGTAACATTGAGATTAATGACTGAGGAACGCAGTCCTGATTATCTTTTCAGACGCTGGTACAGCAACCATTTCATTTGGGAAAACACATTTAACAACACCAATACCTCTCAGGCGGAGGTCGGACTGAAAATAGCCATGTTCCAGATCACTGGTACATACAAGCAGATCATCAATTACATCTATCTCGATCAACTTGCTTATCCAATGCAGTACTCAGGTAAAATAAACAATACTGCTCTTAAACTCAACTTTGATCATGTGTTCTTCAAACATCTTGGATTATCGGTTGACCAGTCATTTCAAAATAGCAGCAGTAACTTAATAAGCTTGCCAAAAAGTATTTCTTCCGCATCACTATTTTACACAGGCTTTTTCTTTAAAAAGAATTTGCAGTTGTGTATTGGAGGCCAGGTCAACAATTACGACCAATTTACTCCTTATGCATATAATCCTGCATTACAATCCTTCTATTTGCAGGAAAAATACACTGCCGGAAACTTCGCCTTTGTTGATGCATTCCTGAATGCACGTATAAAGCCTGTGAATTTCTTCTTTAAAATGGAAAATGTGTTGCATGGCATGCTTTGTACGAACTATAGCATGGTGCCCGGCTATTATCAACCTGAACGCGCCATTCGCTTTGGATTAACCTGGACCTTTTTTGATTAATACAACATCTTGAAAATGAAAAAGGAGGGCTATACCCTCCTTTTTTTATTAGATGCCGCTTGTACCGCTCAGGATACTAAAATTGATATTCTCCGGATGTTCTTCCGGTTTTATTGTTACTACCGGGATCTTACTTAAATGTATCACCTGTTGAGCATAAGGGCCCAAGAAAAACCCACTTAATTCTGCATCCTGGTCACTCATGATCACCATCAGGTCTGCCCCAACCTTCTCTGCATAATTCACTGTGGCTGTGGCTCTGTTCTTTAAATTTGACAACACTTCAGATGTATAGGTCACATTTTTTTCCTTTGCAAGTTTTTCGATCTGATGCAAGATCAACTCCATGGCAGGCTTGTCTTTCTCTTCATCCGGACCTAACAATGCCACCGCATACACATGTGCACTGAATTGTTTTGCCAGTTCAAGGGTATATACAACCTTTTGTCTTGAGTGCGCGCTTGTATCTATTGGTATCACAATTCTGTTATACCCTTTATGATCAGCTTCTTTACTCATTGTCATGATCTGACAATTGGCTTTTGTGATCACTCGAAGGGCATTACTTCCAATAACCAATTCCTCTAAAGGAGAATAGCCGTGCGAACCCATAACAACCAAAGACGCAACGATCTCCTTACCGGTATCAATGATCACATTGGCCGGAATTCCGGTCTTAATAATACAATCAACATTCACACCATACTCATGTCTGATATCATTCGCCAGATCAGAAAGTTTTCCTTCGATCTTTTTTTCAAATGCCATTGGATCGGTCAATTGAACAATAGGCAAAAAGACATTTTGACGAGAATAGTTGGAATTGATCTCATGTAACAGATAAACATCGCCCTTTGTTCACTGTGCCACTAATGCACCATGCTTTATGGCTAACATGGACGTTTCACTAAAATCCACTGGAATGAGGATCTTAGAAGAATTAAAATGAATCATATACGTTTAGTTTAGGTTTATATCCCAAAGATAAACTTAATATAATTCTATGCAAGAAATAATGCTACTTGGTCTTTAATTCAAGCAGAACAACATTCTCCACGTGGGCTGTTTGCGGAAACATGTCTACCGGCTGAACCTTTACTATGGAATATTCGTTTTCCATAAGTGCCAGATCTCTTGCCTGCGTGCTTGGGTTGCAACTCACGGAAACCACTTTGCGGGGTTTTAATTTCAATATCTCTGCCACTACTTCAGTGGCCATTCCTGCACGTTGAGGGGCA
>DAISHL010000324.1:0-3123 GCA_036822555.1 Bacteroidota bacterium
GGGTTGAGATGTCCTGTTTGAATTTCCAGATCGAGTTAAGCGTTATTGTTTTAGTGAGCTGACAAATGAGTAGGTAAGGGAAGAGGCATAAGTAAAGATACAGTTTCATGATTGTAGTTTTTTAAGCATTAAGTGTATCTGGCTCTCATCCGGAAGCACAATGTTATTAATGATGGCAGCAGAATGAAATTCATCACACTTTGTTTTATTCATGATCATGTCAATGTTCTCTGCACGGATACCACCTCCCGGCATAATGATGATCTCTTGTCCGAACTCCCTTTGTAGCTTCTTTAATTTGTCACAATTGGTTATGGCATTTCCCTCGCCACCTGAAGTTAAAACTCTTTTAAAACCAAGTTGAATAAGTGATTCTATAGACCTGTATATGTCTTTACAATCGTCAATAGCACGATGAAAAGTTACAGGCATATGTTCAGCTGTGTCAATGAATCTTTTGCAAAGCTCCACGTCTACTACATGGGAATTGGTTTGTGCACCAATAACAACTCCATTGATCTGAGTTCTTAAACAGAATCTGATCTCATCGCACATGATCTCAGATTCTTCTTTGTCATACACAAAATTTCCTCCTCGCGGCCTTATAATACAGTGAATAGGTAAAGAGGTCAGTTCTCTCACGCTGAGTATGTCATTCCTCTGAGGGCTTGTTCCTCCTAAATGGTAATCTTTGCAAAATTCAATGCGATCTGCTCCTGCATCTTGCGCAATAACAACGGAGGGCAAATTAAAACAGGCTATTTCGAGCAACTTTTTCAAAGCAATGATTTTGCATCGAAGAGTTTGTTATTGATCTCCGGAGAATACACTGCGTAATTAAAGCCCTTTTGAAGACAATATGCGCCATGTTCCCCTTTCTTATTGATGGCTATAAAACCTATCTGTATCTCATTCAGTGGTTTGTTCCTTTTCTTCGCACTGTTAATGATGCGTTCAACTGCTTTTTTGCATGCTGTTTCCGGATCATGTCCCTGACGCATCAATTCAACAACGGTGTGGCATCCGGCCATACGGATCACTTCTTCACCATGTCCGGTAGATGTTGCCGCTCCCACTTCATTATCAACATATAATCCGGCGCCAATGATCGGAGAGTCACCAACCCTGCCATGCATTTTAAACGCCATGCCGCTTGTGGTGCATGCGCCTGATAAATTCCCATTCATGTCAAGGGCTACCATGCCAATGGTGTCGTGATTCTCAATGTTTATCACAGGCTTATATTCAGATCTCTTAAGCCATTCTTTCCATTCCGCTTCCGATTCTGTTGTATGTAGATTTTCTTTTTTGAAACCCTGTGTAAGAGCAAATTGAAGTGCCCCATCACCTACAAGCATTACATGGGGTGTTTTTTCCATTACTGCGCGTGCAACAGAAATTGGATGTACAATATGTTCCAAACATGCTACAGAACCAATATTAGAGAATTCATCCATAATGCAGGCATCCAAGGTAACTCTGCCATCACGGTCTGGTCTGCCTCCCATGCCTACGCTGCGTTCTTTCGGATCAGCTTCGGGAACTTTTACACCGGCTTCTACTGCATCCAGTGCTCTGCCTTTTTCTGCAAGTATTTTCCATGCCTCAACGTTTGCCTCCAATCCAAAACGCCAGGTAGAGATCACAATTGGCTTCACGGTTTTTTTACCGGAGTTTTCTGCGGTTTCAATGGCTTTTGTTTTGTTTACAGCCATGAGTGCCGTTCCTAAGGCACCAAGCTTTAAAAATCTTCTGCGGTTAAACATGGTTACTTAGTTAAAATATGTTTGGCGTAGAATACATTCATTCTATCAAGGAGCAATGCATGTTGTTTGAATCTGTTCTTAAAATCTTTCAAATTCTTTTGTTCTGGCACTGTCCACAGCACTTCTGCTAATGCTGTCATTCGAGGCACCGCCATGTACTCAACATGTTGTTCATTGAGAATATATTCAGTCCAAACATTGCCCTGTGCTCCCATGATGTATGTTCTTTCCGCCTCAGTCAGCTGAGAAGGCATTGGTTCATACATATACACAGAATCCACTGGATTGTATCCTCCAATGGCCAGAGGTTCCATTAATGTTGGCTTGTGCTGATAATGGTCGAAGTAGCAGGGTTTACCCGGACTCATAACAACTTTGTGTTTTTGTTTAGCGGCATCAATCCCTCCCTGAGTACCACGCCAACTCATAACGGCAGCGTTAGGTGCCAGTCCGCCTTCCAGGATCTCATCCCAACCTATGATCTGTTTGCCTTTTGAATTCAGGAATTTTTCAATGCGTTTTATGAAGTAACTTTGAAGTTCATGTTTATCTTTTAATCCTTCTTTCTTTATTCGGTTCTGGCAATTGACGCATGATTTCCAGCGGGTCTTTGGGCATTCGTCTCCCCCGATATGAATGTACTTGCCAGGAAATAGAGCAATGACCTCAGTAAGTACATCTTGCAGGAACTGAAAGGTGGAGTCTTTTGTACAATACACATCATCAAACACTCCCCATCCTTTTGCAACTTCAATAGGTTTGCCTGTGCAGGATAACCATGGGTATGATGCTATGGCAGCCACTGAATGTCCGGGCATTTCAATTTCAGGAACAATGGTCACATGTCTTTTTTGAGCGTAGGCAACCACTTCTATTATTTCTTCCTGTGTATAGAAGCCACCGTATCTCAAACTATCATACAGTTGATTGCTGTATTTACCAATCATGGTCCCATTTCTATAGGCTCCAACAGTTGTAAGTTTTGGATATTTTTTAATTTCAATTCTCCAGCCTTGATCTTCGGTAAGATGCCAGTGAAAGGTATTCATCTTGTATAAAGCCAACAGATCGATATAACGTTTTACAAAACTAACCGGGAAGAAATGTCTGCACACGTCCAGATGCATGCCACGCCATTCAAAGCGAGGGGAATCTTTTATACTTACACATGGCAAGCTGAAATTTGTCTTTGGAGGCAATTTACCGGAAGGTTTTTCCTGCACAGGAAGTATTTGCAGCAATGTTTGCAGTGCGTAAAAATTTCCGGCACCGTCTCTTTCTGCAGTAACGGTAATTTTAGATTCACTGATTTGTAAATGATAGTTCTCATAAAATCCTGCTTCCCAGTCTGGTCTCG
>DAISHL010000325.1:0-3117 GCA_036822555.1 Bacteroidota bacterium
ATTTTAGGTATATAATCGGACATTCAAAAAATAAATTTTGGTAAAGTTAAGGATTAAAACGTGGGCTAAAAAGAACTTCGAAGATTTAAGTATTATTTAATTTCTTCAAAATCAACATATTCGCCGTGACTTGGATTTGCCTTTGGTTGTTTCTGTTTACCGGCAGTTGAATTCTTGTCTACCGTTACGCTGCCTTCCTGTTTGTGCGTTTGCTGGGAATTGCGATACTCATACTTGTTATATACGAAGGTTTTTTTTGTTCCGGCCCCCTTGAAAATGTCAACCAGTTTGTAAACAACCCAGATAATGATGATGGTCCAAATGACGTCGCGCATAATAACCTTACAAATGTCGTGAGAATTTTTTAATAAACGTATGAATTAAACTAATTTGTGAAATACGCCAAAAAGGACGGTTTTACGCTCAAAAGTATTCCAATGGTTATGAAAGCTTTACTTAACATTAATAAGTTCTACTGTGTAAAATAATAACACTTAGATACACCATTAAGACTACCATATTGATCACTAAATAATTTCCGAACACTCTGTTTCTTTTGTACCTTTCCTTAATGAGGTTCATGGTTTCAATCATTTTTGCAGTCTGTGGTTATTTCTCCATTGCTCAAACAGATAAGAAACTATCAATTGAAATTTCCCCTATCCTGGATCAATTAATGATCAAGATCCACGCCCCTTATGATTCACTTGGTCGTTGGGAATTGAAACTTCAGGATCAGGAAAACAAAATTGTGAAAACCATACAAGTCACACAAACCGTTAATTCTAAAGAACACTATATCCCTATAAATGATCTATTGCCCGGAAAATACACCTGTTTGGTACTCAAAGACACAACAATGGTTTACAAACAAACCATTTCTAAAGATGCCCTTTTTACGGAGCCTCAGAAACAACCCGTTATTAACCCCAAAAACCATTAAATTCAGAACAGCACATGGCTAAATCAGTTAAAAAAAACTTAAGCAAGGAACAAACCGAGACATTGCTTAAAACATTGAAAGCACGATTTGACAAGCACATGCATCGTCATAAAGGAATTCAATGGGAAAAGGTTCAGGAAAAATTAAAAGGCAATCCCATCAAACTATGGTCATTGAACGAAATGGAGCGCACTGGCGGAGAACCTGATGTAACCGCTTACGACAAAAAGACCATTACTTATACTTTTATTGATTGTTCTGCGGAAACACCAAAAGGACGTCGCAGTTTATGCTATGACCGCGAAGCGTTGGATGCCAGAAAGGAATTTAAGCCGGAGAACAATGTGATTGACATGGCCAGTGAGATGGGTATAGAACTATTAACTGAGGAGGAATACCGTGACCTGCAAACACTAGAAGGATTTGACACCAAGACCTCAAGCTGGTTAAAAACACCTGCAGACATCCGCAAACTGGGTGGCGCGATCTTTGGCGACCTAAGATATGGTCGTGTATTTGTTTACCACAATGGGGCACAGTCTTACTACAATTCTAGGGCCTTCCGAGGGTCGATCAAGGTTTAATTTGAACTTGTAATGATCATGAAAGATCTTACCAACTATTTTCAATTTCCTACATATTAATTCCTATATTTACTTTACTATGAAAAGATCAACATTACTACTTGCGAGCATTATTGCGTTTTCTCAATTGTTTTTCTCATGCAAAAAGAAAGAGAACAACGATTCCACTACGACAACTACCACAACTACTGGCGGAAGTCCGGCTGTAAATCCATTAAGTTCAACAGTTAGCGGCACTGCATTTTCTAATGCCATATGGTACAGTAATGTGTATCGCATTCTTACCAACAAGGTTGGTTCAGATTATTATTTCTCCGGCAGCGAAGGTGCAAGCAGTCCTCGTATTGAATTTAAAATGCCTTACGGCACAGGCACCTATAGCATAGGACAATCAAGCACTTGCACTGCAGGTTACTTTGGCAAGTATGCAAATGGTGGTGATACCTTAACCAACTTTGACGGCATAAGCGGAACCCTCAACATTACCTTGTTTGATACAAATGGCGCTGGAAGCAATTATATCAAGCGGATAAAAGGAACCTTTAGTTTCACAACAGCCATAAACAAAGGCATTTCCCATAATGTAACCAACGGCAACATTGATTACACGTATTGATTCGTAAATAAATAGCATTAAATAATGAAGTGCTATACTATGCGGATAATCGTTGTTTTAATCGGAATGATACTGGGTTCTTGTACTTCAAAAACACATTCAATTGCAGGGCAAAGTATATCTGAGTCACTTCCCCCAATAGAACAACTTTATCTGTACAACGAGACCTCAGATTCTGTCAACTGTGCCGGTATTCCTGAGCCTTCTGATCAATTGAGTGGCGCCATGTACCTCACAAAAAAGGGCAAGATCATGCTTAACATTCATCCTCTAACACCGGATACATCCTATTATTATTTGGGCACATATACCTTGCAAACACATACACTAAGCTACCAGATCACAGATGTGTATTACACCTTTTTGAAATCAGATAATTTTCTCGTGAATGACACCCTGTTCAATGCCGATTATCAGAATGGCAGGATCAGAAAAGTAAAATCACCCGCTATAACACTATTTAAAGCAAATTGTGATAACATAGCGTATCTATACCCATACTCAGCAAAAGAAAAAGCAGAAGCAAGCAAACGTTTGAATGGAATTGAACCTTATGGCAAGGCCTACATTCACTACAAAGAAACATCAGGCATGAAATTCTATTCATTCCTGTATAAAAATGTTCCGGCCTTAGACTCCTTATTTTAAAAAATGCTTGTACCTTCAAACCATGAAATTAAAACGTCCAAATAAAGCATTAGAGAATCAGATCAAAGCGGAGGTGAAAAAATTGCGCTGTCCTGTTCATCAAAAGGAAGCCAGTATTACCATGGATGATGAGGAATCAGAAGTTGTGGTAGAAGCCTGCTGTCCCTTCTTCAAAAAAGATGTATTTGTTTTGGGAGAGCGCTTACGTAAGGATTTCTTATATCGTGATGAAAAGCGCCGTGAACGCGAAGAACGCGAGAGAAAAAAAGGTTTGCGTTAACTACCAATTACATCAATCGTTCCAGATCTCCCAGCTTTTCTCAGCC
>DAISHL010000326.1:0-3117 GCA_036822555.1 Bacteroidota bacterium
GAAGACTTTTGGATGAATGTGAGAAATGGATATAAATTGAATCCTGAATTCATCTATCTTGAGAATGGATTTTATTGTATACAACCGCAGGAAATACTTGAAGGCTTTTTTGATCATGTAAGGAAGGTGAATCTTCAGGGTGCTTATTACATGAGAACGGTTCAGTTTGAGAATAAAAAACGTGTTGCTTCAAAATTGGCAGAGGCAGCCGGTAGTGATGCAAGTGAATTGATCATTACCCGAAACACTACTGAATCCTTGAACATGATCATCAGCGGATTTAAATGGAAACCGGGCGATGAGGCTGTGATGGCAGAGCAAGATTATGGAGCCATGTTGGATATGTTCGCTCAAGTAAGCAAGCGACATGGCATTGTCAATAAGATCATTTCCATTCCAAACCATCCAAAATCAGATGAAGAGATCGTTGATTTGTATGCCAAGGCTATTACTCCAAAAACAAAGCTGCTAATGGTTTGTCACATGATCAATATCACCGGTCAGATACTGCCTGTGAAAAAGATCTGTGATATGGCCCACAAAAGAGGAGTAGAGGTAATGGTGGATGGTGCGCATGCTTTTGCACATTTTGATTTCAAGATCCATGACCTGAATTGCGATTATTACGGATGTAGTTTGCACAAATGGCTGAGTGTTCCTTTAGGGGCAGGGTTCTTATATGTAAAAAAAGGTCATGTGTCAAAAGTGTGGCCTTTGTTTGCCGAGAGTGAAAAAGATGAGAACGATATCTCTCGATTGAATCACACAGGAACTATTCCAGTGCATACAGATCTTGCCATAGAAAACGCTCTGAATTATTATACCAAGATGGGGGTTCAGCGAAAGGAAGAGCGTTTACGATTTTTGCAAACATACTGGACAAAGAAAGTAAGAGGACTCAATAACATTGTTTTGAATACTCCTGAAGATGCCAACAGATCATGCGCTATTGCCAATGTTGGCATAAAGAATATGAAGCCATCCGAAATGGCAGATATACTATTGAAGAAATTCAAGATCTATACCGTAGCGATCGATGGAAAAGGAGTGCACGGATGCAGGATCACTCCGAATCTATATACAACAACCAATGAACTTGATGCATTGATAACCGCTTTAAAGGAAATGTCAGGCAACAGCTAAACAAAAAAGCCATCTGTGTAAGATGGCTTTTTTATTTTTATTATTCTGTTTTTATGAGTTTCTCTGTATAACTTCCTCCGTTAGCTTTAATGGCTAACATGTAAATACCCTTTGGAAGCTGATTGCCTTTTAAATTAAACTCGTGCAATCCGGAATCTTTCTTTCCGTCGTTATGTTCAAGCATTACTCTGCCTAAAAGATCATTGATCACAATGTTTACATCTCCCGGTAAATTCATCATGTATTTGATCGTTACATCAGAAGAGAACGGATTCGGATAGGCTTGTGCACTTATCTTGAACGGAATTTCCTTAATTTCCCTCACATTGGTAGCCCATAGAGTGTCAGCATTCACAATGGCCTCAATGTCTATCAATTCGTCACCTGTCTGATAGGGAAGGGTCATAGTGCCATCAAACAACATTTCGTCATTTGTGCCAAATCCCGCTGTTACATTGATCGGTGGATTGTTTGGGTTATTAAGGTTGCTGGTGGTGTTGTTAAAAACGTGTCTTGAATGCAATCGATATCCTGCAGGGATCTTCACAAGTTTCTTATACAGGTAATAATCCTGCCAGTTAAAGTCCCAGTCAGGGATCTTTACCATTGGTATTGTATCAATGCCAGGTTTTACAGCATATAGTAACATACTTTTACCTAGTTTGTGAGAATGCTGGAACACACCAAACAATGAAAGCGGTGCTGTTAATGTGCCAGTTGCTGATGGATAATTTGCTACATGGGTAGGAGTGGTGTTTGCTGGAATACTCATGCTCCAGTTCTGCAATGGTGTAGAAATGGTCAATTGTCTTACCCCTGGTTCTCCGGGAGGATAGAAGTAAAAACGGATCTTGGTACTATCAACCTGTCCAACACTTCCTGCCGGATAGTGCATTTGAAGGATCACTTTTGATCCTGCTTTCAAACGAATGCCAGTCTTTAATGGTGGCATGCTAGGGAAAACCTGTGCTTGTGTACCAGGGGCATAAGTTCCCAATTCAAGATTACCCGGGATGTTCACGCAAATACCTGAAAGATCGCTGGCGTAGGTTCCGGTTGTATCTGCTGTAATTACGGCATGATGCACAATGGCCGGATTTCCGGGTACGATCTCATAAGCTCTGATGATCCTGTCCTGAGTAAGCCCAGAAGGAACTGAAAAACAAACATAGATGTCTCCAGACGTAGCAAAGCTGGTAAATGTAGGAATGCTTACGGTAAGATCGGCATTGCCAACCAACTTGTATTTTGGCGGGTAGCTTGGTTGAGCAGGTGCTTGTGTGGTATCGCCTTTGGTTGCACCAGTGGCTATCCAGTTAAGGATCTTTGACTTGTCACTTGCGCTGATCAAACGCTCATGTCTGAAACGTGTATAGTTGGTATCTGCTTTCCATGGTGGCATACGGTTGTTATTCAACGCCGATTGTATCATGTTCTTATAAAGGTTCACCTTTGTATAATTCATGAATGAATACATGTTTGCACCTACGTGATGACAGCTTGTACAGCTTTTATAAAAAGCCCCGGCCACATCTTTATAGGTTAAAACTTGTGCAAATGTGACTTGATAAAAGATCGCGATTAAAAAGGAAAAATAAATTCTCTTCATGTAAAAATGGTTTTAACTAAGATATACAAAATTCATGAAAGTTTAATCATGTCAAAGATTATTCTCTCATTGGAGGTTTATGAGTCTCCAGTAAACAAGGCAACATGTGATCGCAATAGTTTACAATGTATTCACCATCACTTCTTGTGATCGTTTTTTTAGTTATAGTAATGTTTGCGAACTCTTTGGTCCATTACTGGATCAAACACTCTTTATCAAATCTGTCTTTTGAACTTCCATCTGGAGTTGATCTGTAATGTTTCCAGGTCTCATAAAGTTTGTATGTGCCTATTGCTAATTTCTTTTTTAGAGTCCCTTTGGCATCTGTCTTTGCAGAATCTATTTTTCCGGTGGAACTCACAAAG
>DAISHL010000327.1:0-3115 GCA_036822555.1 Bacteroidota bacterium
AACAACTATCTGGAACGCGAACGTGGTATTACCATTTTAGCAAAGAACGTTTCTGTGACCTATAAGGGCACAAAGATCAATATCATTGATACCCCGGGCCACGCCGATTTTGGTGGTGAGGTAGAGCGTGTAATGAACATGGCCGACGGTGTAATTCTTTTAGTGGATGCCTTCGAAGGTCCAATGCCTCAAACGCGCTTTGTGACCCAAAAGGCTATTGCTGCCGGTAAAAAGGCCATCCTTGTGATCAACAAGGTAGATAAACCAAATTGCCGTCCGGATGAGGTGCACGATGCTGTATTCGACCTATTCTTTAACCTTGGTGCTTCTGAAGATCAGTTGGATTTCCCTACCGTTTACGGGTCATCAAAACAAGGTTGGATGGGTGCTGATTATAAGACCCCAACTGAAGACATCACCTATTTATTAGATACCATCATTGCAAAAATACCAGTTGCGCCAAAACGTGAAGGTACCTTGCAGATTCAGATCACATCGTTGGATTATTCCTCTTTTATTGGTCGTATAGCCATCGGACGTGTGTATCGTGGTACCATAAAAGAGAATATGCCGGTGAGTGTTGTAAAACGTAACGGCACCATTCAAAAATCACGTGTAAAAGAATTGTTCGTATTCGATGGTTTAGGAAAAGTGAAAGTGACTGAAGTGGAAGCCGGTGATATTTGTGCATTCACAGGTATCGAAGGATTTGAGATCGGTGATACCATTGCTGATTTTGAGAACCCTGAAGGATTACCGAACATTGCTATTGATGAGCCTACCATGAGTATGTTGTTCACCATCAACAACTCTCCATTCTTTGGAAAAGATGGTAAGTATGTTACATCACGTCACTTGCGCGACCGTTTGATGAAGGAATTGGAAAAGAATCTTGCTCTTCGTGTTGAAGAAACAGGTTCGCCGGATGCATATTTGGTATATGGTCGTGGTATCCTTCACTTGTCGGTATTAATTGAAACCATGCGCCGTGAGGGGTATGAATTGCAGGTAGGACAACCGCAGGTGATCATCAAAGAGATTGACGGTGTGAAACATGAGCCGGTTGAGGTGTTAACTGTTGATACTCCGGAAGAGACCAGCAGCAAGGTAATTGACCTTGTGACACAACGTAAAGGCGATATGTTGATGATGCAGCCAAAAGGAGATCTTATCCATATGGAATTTGAGATCCCGTCACGTGGTATTATTGGCTTAAGAAATAATATTTTAACGGCAACTGCCGGTGAGGCCATCATGGCTCATCGCTTCAAAGCATTTGAGCCTTGGAAAGGTAGCATCCCTACGCGTATTGCGGGTGTTTTGCTAAGTAAAGAGAAAGGAACAGCAGTGGCATACAGTATTGATAAATTACAGGATCGCGGAAAGTTCTTTGTTGATCCGGGTGAGGAGATCTATCCTGGTATGGTGATCGGTGAGCATATCCGTCCGGATGATCTTGTGATCAATATCTGTACTGAAAAGAAACTGACCAACATGCGTGCGAGTGGTAGCGATGAAAAAATGCGCATTGCTCCTAAGGTACGTTTCAGTTTAGAGGAAGCCATGGAATATATTCAGAACGATGAATACGTAGAGATCACGCCAAACAATATCCGTATGCGTAAGATCATTTTAGATGAGAACGAACGCAAGCGTGTATCAAAAGCGATGGAAGCGTAATAGAAAGAAGTAATGATTTAAAAGCGACCAATTAGGTCGCTTTTATTATGAAAGCACTATACAAAAACCTACGGTTTTCCACAGTTGACAAGAAACCAAAAATGAAATAGTTTTGTTAAAGGTTTCAGGTTTACTATCTTATCAAATATTAATTCTATATGAGAATTGTAATTACCTTTTTTCTTTTGTTGATGAGCTTCTTTAATCTAAATGCTCAATGTTGGAAGTATATTTCCTCTGGATATGCTCATGGCTTAGCTATTAAATCCGACAGTAGTTTATGGGCATGGGGATATAATTTTTCTGGGCAAGTTGGAAATGGGACAACAACAGTACAAATGATGCCAACGCAAATTGGTACTTCAAAATGGTCAATGGTTGCCGGAGCACAAATGCATTCTTTGGGAATAAAGGATGATGGTACTTTGTGGTCTTGGGGTTCGAATCAATATGGTCAGTTAGGAACAGGAAATAACAACAGTTATTATGTGCCAATTCAGGTGGGTAATTCTAATAATTGGAAATATATTGCAAATGGTCAAATGAATTCATTTGCTATTAAAACCGATGGCACATTGTGGTCATGGGGACTTAATTGGTCGGGAGAATTAGGTATTGGCTCAAATACAATTAGCTCAATAAACTATCCTATTCAAGTTGGAAATTCATCTAATTGGAAAAAAGTTATGGGAGGTCTTAATCATATTTTGGCAATAAAAGAGGATAGTACGTTGTGGGCCTGGGGTAATGGTTATCATGGTCAATTGGGTGTAGGTAATAACAGTGATTATCTTTATCCTGTTCAAATTGGTAATTCATCTGATTGGATTGAAATTTGTGGTGGTACTCACTTTTCTTGCGGAATAAAAAGCGATGGAACTTTGTGGACATGGGGATGGAATTATGTTGGTCAATTAGGTGATGGCACATTAATTTCAAAGAACATACCTTCACAGGTTGGAAATGATACTGATTGGAAAAAGGTTGTGGCAGGAGAGGATTTTGTTATAGCTCTTAAATCAAATGGGACAATTTGGAGTTGGGGTAAGAATAATTACGGTCAATTGGGGCTAGGAAATAATGTTAATTTTAATGTTCCTCAACAAATTGGAAATGCAGGAAATTGGCAGCAAATTTCTGCCTATGCAAATGCTCATTCTCTTGCAATAAGTGCTGGTGGCTATCTATGGTCATGGGGTAGTAATAATGCATATCAATTAGGGGACGGTACTGATGTTGATAAAAAATCACCTGTTAACATAGCGTGTGATCCAGCAAGTGTTCAAGAATTGAATAAGGATTATTTCCCTTTCAGAATTACGCCTAATCCAGTGGGGGAATATTTAGTATTAAACAATAATGATTTATTTGTTTCATTAAAAATTATTTTGAATGTCCGATTATATACCTAAAATGATTAAATTCGCACTATGAC
>DAISHL010000328.1:0-3112 GCA_036822555.1 Bacteroidota bacterium
ATATGATGTTCGGAGGAAGTATCAATGTGCCCAATTCCGACGAACCTTTGCAATTGGTAGTCGGCGTAAACAACGCATTCACAACCAACGATATAACCAATTACTATTGTACCGTTCCTGCCGAGAACCTTGAGACTGCCTTTTGGCTAGAGAGTGACCGAATGTTGAGTTTGGCCTTTACAGATAAAAGTCTGGAAGTTCAACGCAACGTGGTGATCGAAGAATTCAAACAACGCTACCTGAACCAACCTTATGGCGATGTTTGGTTATTACTTCGTCCGCTTGCCTTTAAACAACACCCCTACAAATGGGCTACCATAGGCAAAGAGATCAGTCATATCGAAAACGCCGTAATGGATGATGTGAAGGGCTTCTTTAAAAAACATTACCACCCGGGCAATGCCATTATGGTGGTGGCCGGCGATGTAACTCTGGAACAAGTGAAACAGTTGTCAGAGAAATGGTTCGGACCAATACCTGCGCAAGTGAAGACCAAACGTCAATTGCCAATAGAACCGCCTCAAACAGAAGCGCGCAGCCTTACAGTTCATAAAGAAGTACCGGCAAATGCCATTTACAAAACATGGCATATGTGCAGTCGCTTAGATAAAGATTACCATGCAACAGATATCATCTCCGATATTCTGTCACGAGGAAATTCATCACGCTTGTATATTTCATTGGTTAAGAACAAGCAATTGTTCAGTGAGATCAATGCCTATGTAAGCGGCGATTTTGACCCGGGATTATTTGTGGTGTCGGGAAAATTAAATGATGGTGTTGATTTGAAAGACGCTGAGAAAGCAATATTAGAGGAGCTTAACAAATTGAAGAAAGAACTTGTTACTGAAGATGAACTACAAAAATGCAAGAACAAGGTGGAGTCAAGCATTACCTTTAGTGAGACAGATGTACTAACCAAAGCTACTAACCTGGCCATCTCAAAATTGTTAGGCAATGCCAATGAGATCAACATGGAGATAGAACGCTACAATGCTGTTTCCCGCGAACAGTTGAAAACACTGGCCAACAAAATGTTCATAGACACTAACTGCTCTACCCTTTATTATTTAAAGAAATAAAAATGGTATTTAACGACATCAACGCCAATTACGCCAAGCTCAGTTTTACCGAACAGCTGGCCAATGAAAAAAGATCGTTCAAGGCCTATCAAAGCCACGATTTCAAAGCGTATTACAAACATCGTTCAGAAGCCTTGCAAGCTGCAAATTCCAATGGTGAACTTAATGCTATCATTGAATTCTTTAAACAATACAAACCACTTATTGGTGTGTTTCCGGGAAGTTTCAATCCATTTCACAAAGGCCACTACAATGTGCTTACAAAGGCAGAAAAGATATTTGACAAGGTGATCATTGCCTTTGGCGATAACCCAGCAAAAAGCGATAAGCGTTGGCCAATACCAACCAAGATCATGGACAGGCAGCGTGAGAATTATTCGGGCTTGCTCACCGACTTCGTTGAATCTCTCGGCTACGATGTGACTGTGATCAGAGGTTTGCGCAACTCCACAGACTTTCAATATGAACAGAACCAGTATCGCTATATACAGGAATTAAAACCAGACATCAAGATCATTAATATATTTTGCGATAAGGAATTTGAACACATCAGTTCTTCAGGTATTCGCACTCTTGAGAAATTCAACCGTCACCAAAACTACTTACTGGACTAAACAGGCACCATGCCCACATCCTTTTTACAACATAGGTTCAATGTGCTGTTTCTTGCGGTTTCGCTAGTTTCTTTTGCACTTATTGTGTTGCGGGCAAAAATGACGCCATTTACTCATGACGAAACTGCCACCTTTTACTTTATTGTACAGAATGGGCACTATATGCCTTACCATGCACATTTGGATACCAATAACCACATCCTTAACAGCATGCTCACCCATGTGTGTTATTCTCTCATTGGCTCCAGTAAATTTGTGCTGCGGATCCCGAACATAGTATTCTTCGTTGTTCTATTGAACGGACTGTTTCGCATCACTAAACACCTTCGCACCAATCTCTCCAGGATCTTATTACTTTGCGCATTCATTTTCTCCTACAATTGGTTCACCTTCTTTTCTGTTAGCAGAGGCTATGGCATCTCTTTTGCATCTATGATCATGGCCATCTCCTTTTTACTTGATTACTTCAAGAATGCAAAGGTCAGATCAATTGTTTTTGCTTATTTCTTTATGCAACTGGCGTTGGCTTCCAGTCTTATCATGTTACCTGTGTTTTGTATCATGATCGGACTTGTAAGCATTCATCAGTTACTCAATCGTCAATTCTTTACCATTCGCAATATCCTCAACCTGATCATAAATGCAGCACTTATTCTCTACTGGGTCAAATTCTCATCTTACCTTAAAGAACAGAATGGGCTCACGCACGGTGCCGGAGAAAGCTACTGGCAAGTAACCTTTGTAACACTCATATACATGGTTACCGGTAGCTATAAACAATGGCTGCAGGCATTACTGGTGGTTAGCTCCCTTCTACTTTTAGGAACCGGCATTTTTTACTTTTTCAAGAAAAGGCCTGAATTAAAGAATAGTTTAGGCCAACCTTATTTCTTTTTTCTGGTGATGTTCCTTGCTGAGATCATTGGCATCTATCTCATGAAAAAACTTATGCACGTGAATTATCCGGAAGACCGCACTGCCCTATTCTTTTACCTCACATTACTAATGTTTGCAGTGTTTCTGGTTGACAAAATGGATGCCATTGTTTTAAATTATGTGGCCATAGTGATCTCTGCCACCCTCTTTATTCAGTTTGCCTTAAAACTTAATTTCAGAAAACATGAACTGTATATTTATGATACATTTCCTTCACGCTTTTATGACAAGCTTTTATCAGAACAAAAGAATTACACCCTTCCGATTACCATTGGTGGTCACCGTTGCCGTGAATTCATCTATGGCTTTATGAACTACAGAAGCGATGGGGCTTTAAATGCAATGTTTGCACCTGAAGTATTGCACATGAACTGCGATTACCTGGTGGCCAAAGCTGGAGAAAAACCTTTTTACGAACGCTATTACGATGAGATAGACAGCGAACCGGATTGGGATTTTCGATTGCTTAAACGCAAGGAT
>DAISHL010000329.1:0-1127 GCA_036822555.1 Bacteroidota bacterium
TAAGGTGCGGGATAAGAGCATGCATGATATACTTGTGATGCAGAAAGCGGATGCAAACACTCAGTTCTTTAAATTCGTTGAGAAGAACTATATCAACTGGCTCAACGGAAAGGAAAAGAATCCGCCATTGATGAGCCATACCTTGGTTAAAAATAAATTCAGTAAAGAGCTTGAACAAAATGAGAAGGTCTTTCTTATTGTTATTGATAATCTGAGATTTGATCAGTGGAAGATCATTCAACCGATCATAGAGGATTATTACAAGGTAGACCAGGAAGATCTGTTCTACAGCATCTTGCCTACAGCTACACAATATGCCAGAAAAGCCATATTTAGCGGATTGTTGCCAAGTGAAATGGAAAAACGTTTTCCAAACCTATGGCTGAATGATGATGATGAAGGTGGAAAGAACATGCATGAAGAAGAATTCATGAGAGAACAACTGAAACGTCTAGGTAAAGATGTAAAAATGAGTTACACCAAGATCACAAACTTAACTGCGGGTAAAAAACTAACGGAGAATCTCAGCAATCTACTGAACAATAAACTGAACATCATCGTTTACAATTTTGTAGATATGCTCAGCCATGCACGAACAGACATGGAGGTGATCAGGGAACTGGCCGACAATGAACCGGCGTATAGGAGCATTACAAAAAGCTGGTTTGAACATTCGCCTCTGCACGACATTATAAAACAACTGGCCGAGAAGAAAATAAGAGTAGTTATCACTACCGATCACGGAACCGTTCACGTTAAGGAACCAACCAAAGTGCTGGGAGATAAAAATGTAAATAATAACTTACGCTATAAACAAGGAAAAGCGCTTGATTATAACCCAAAAGAGGTGTTTGAGATCAAAAATCCGGCAGACGCTTTCCTACCTAAGGTCAACGAGAGTCAAAGATTCATCTTTGCTAAAGAGTCAAGATTTTTTGCATACCCGAATAACTTCAATTATTATGTGAACTATTACAAAAATACCTTTCAGCACGGAGGGATCAGCCTCGAAGAAATGATCATCCCTTATGTTTCTTTAAGCCCTCGTTGATGGAATTCAATTCTGACATATCACATATTGAAAGCCTTTCGGAATCGGCTGCTTGAGCAGATGCCCGATTTTTTTG
>DAISHL010000329.1:1137-3100 GCA_036822555.1 Bacteroidota bacterium
GATATTGCTAAAAAATTACTCGAACAATTTTCTGAGGACCGCATATTTACTTTTACTGCAGAAATGGGAAGCGGCAAAACAACCTTTATCAAAGAATTATGCAGATCATTGGGGAGTAAGGATAATTTCAGCAGCCCCACCTACTCTATAGTGAACGAATACAATTATCCTAAAGGGAAGATCTATCATTTTGATCTTTATCGCCTGAAGAATTCAGAGGAGCTGCACAACATAGGTTTTTTAGATTATCTGGATGGCAAGAGCTATTGCTTCATTGAGTGGCCGCAAATGGCAGAAACCTTCTTAAAGGGAGAACCATTCATTGATGTTAAGATCGATGTTCTTGACGGAAAGAGAATGCTATCAGCGAACAGACATCACTAAATTGCTCATCTTTACCCATTGATCCCTGTTCATAATTCATATGAATTTAAATACCAATTTAGACAATAACACCTAGCTTTAGGAGTTAAGTTACCGGTGTTCAGTCCGCAAATACATAGGATACTTTTCGTTTTTGGTACATGCTCCCTTTTCTTTGGAGTGATGCTTGGTACTGTTCCAACCTCTGTGCCACAATTCATCCTATTGGGCAATTGGTTATTGGAAGGCAATTTTTCAGAGAAACTTGGCCGCTTAAGATCGAACAAGATCTTTTGGGCTCTCAGTTCAGTTTTCTTGATTCATGTGATCGGATTATTCTACACAAATGACCTTGAGGCAGGGTGGAATGATGTTAGAACAAAGATCCCTTTGATGTATTTGCCATTGATCTATTTTTCTACTTCCCCGTTAAGAACAATATAGTTTTATATGGCTCTGTATGCCTTTATTGGCGGAGCATTCATTAACGTTACCTGGTGTCTGTTTTACAAACATGTACTGCATCATAGCGAACAGATACGTGAAGTATCCCGCTTTATGAGCCATATCCGTCTTGGTTTTTTAATTGACCTCGCCATCATTTTTTGCATTTACTTTTTTGGTACGAAACAAAATCAATTCAAACGATTTGCCTTTGGCACCATTGGTATATACTTCGCATATTCATTATACACCCTCGGGCTTATAAGCGGATTCGTAAATCTTGCCATCATTGGTATTGGCTTTGTATTCTTCTGGTTGTACCGAATAAATAAATTGTATTTGATCGGTTTCTTGTCGTTGCTGGTCATAGCAAGTGCATTCATGATACATAAGGCAAACACTTTTTATAACGACAATTTCACGCCCAACTCTTCAAAGGTTAACGAAAAGATCCTGTGGACGAAAGCAGGCAGACCCTTCAATCATCACAAGATCACTAATCAGGTAGAGAATGGGTTTTTGGTCGCACAAAATATTCAGGAGCAAGAAATCCAAAATATATGGAACAAGCGAGTACCAGCTGATAGCATTAACCTTGCTACAGAGCATAATCTAACACGTTACTATACATTGATCAGATTTATTTCAAGCAAAGGTCAAACCAAGGATTCTGTGAGCGTTTCCATGCTAACTGACAAAGAAGTTGAACAGATACGTGAAGGAATCACCAATGTAAATTATGCCAATTGGTCGTTCATGAACAAGAGGTTGTATGAACTCATGTATGAATATTATGAATACAGGAACAATGGAACCGTTAATGGCCATTCGTTTACCATGCGATTGTTCTTTTTAAAAGCAGCCAGCTATGTGATCCAAAACAATCCACTGATTGGTGTTGGCACAGGTGATGTGCAACAAAAAATGAACGAAGCTTATGAGCTAAGTTCGGCGCCACTTGATAAGGAATGGTATAAAAGACCGCACAATCAATTTGTGACCATTACAGTTGCTCTTGGCATAGTAGGGCTTGTAATATTCTTGTTCTCATTAATGTATCCTATCATTGCCCTATACAAACATCTTGAAATAATGTATGGATTATTCTTTGCCAGTGCTATAATTTCTTTTTTGTTTGAAGAAAACTTAGAAACGC
>DAISHL010000330.1:0-3067 GCA_036822555.1 Bacteroidota bacterium
ACCCTGTGCTTTGCGTTCAGAACTATGCAAGAACCTTAATTCATCTAGATCCAGTACAAATGTTTTGATTCTGTATACAATTCTCTTTTTCCGCGCGAAAGATTAGCTCAGTTGTTCATGGTAGCAGCATACAGCAACCGTGATATTAAACATGTGAGGGAGATCCATGACCTGATCGAAAAATACAACATTGGTGGGTTGATCTGGATGCAAGGTGGACCTGTAAGCCAAGCCAAGCTGGCTAACTATTACCAGTCTGTTGCCAAAACACCACTTATGTATAGCATTGATGGGGAGTGGGGGCTATCTATGCGCTTGGATAGTACACCTCTATATCCTAAACAAATGACCTTGGGCGCAATTAAGAATGATAGTTTGATATTTTATATGGGCAGACAAATTGCCAAAGAATGTAAGCGACTTGGGATACATGTGAATTTTGCACCGGATATTGATATCAACAACAATCCATCCAATCCGGTGATAGGTATGAGGAGTTTTGGAGAGAATAAATATAAAGTGGCTCAAAAGGGTGCAATGTATATGTTTGGCATGCAGTATGAGCATGTGATGGCAAACGGGAAACATTTTCCAGGACATGGTGATACGGATGTTGATTCACATAAAGGTTTACCCTTGATAAATCATACTAAGGATCGGATAGATACACTTGAGCTTTATCCTTTCAAATATTTGTTCGATCGCGGACTTGGAAGCGTCATGGTTGCACATATGAAAATACCAACGTATGATACCACAAAGAACCTTGCATCAACATTATCACCCAAAATTGTAACCGATCTTTTGAAGAATACGCTTGGTTTTCAGGGCTTGGTGTTCACCGACGCATTGAATATGAAAGGAGTGGCAAAGTATTTTGAGCCTGGTAGAGTAGATGTAAAGGCTTTATTGGCAGGGAATGATGTGATGTTATTCAGTGAGAATGTGCCAAAGGCCATAGAAGCCATTGAACTGGCAATAAAGAAAGGAGAGATCAGTCAGACAGAGATCGATGCGCGTTGTAAAAAGATCCTTCAGGCGAAATACTGGTGTGGCCTGAATAAAAAACAGGAGATCGTTTCAAGGAATTTATTTAAAGAGCTTAATACTAAGGAAAGTGTTGATCTGAATGAACAATTAGGGAGAGCAGCCATTACGGTATTGAAGAATGAAGGTAATATTTTACCATTAAGAAATACAGATACATTGAAGATCGCAGAGATCGCCTTTGGTGATGAGAAGCCAAATGCATTGTTTGATGTGTTAAAATATTCGGCATACACTCAGCATGTAGGATTAACTCATGATGCCAAGTCGGAGGATATACAACAAATGCTTGAGGTGTTGGCGGAAAGTGATATTGCCATAGTTCAAATAAACAAATCTACATTACGATCACCAAATAATTATGGAGTTAGTGAACAAACTTTACGATTGATAGATTCCATTGCACGTGTAAAACCAACTGTATTGTGTATGTTCAATAATCCTTACCTGATCGATCGCTTAAAAGGAGTAGATGCCTATAAAGCAATCATCATGGGGTATGAAGCCTTGCCTGGAATAATCAAGGGTGCGGCCGAAGCTATTTTAGGGAGTTATTTAACAGATGGAACCTTACCGGTAACAACCAAATACTTTCCATACAATACAGGTTTGAACATTGTTCCGATACCTGTTGAATTATCTAACAGGACCATTGATTATCAGAAGAAGAAATTTGCAAAGATCGATAGTATTGCCTTGATGGGGATCGCCGAAAAAGCCTATCCCGGGTGTCAGATAGTGGCCATACAAAACGGCGAAGTGATCTATAATAAATGTTTTGGGAATCATACCTATGCCAAAGAGTCACGAAAGGTTGATGAAGCTACAATCTATGATCTTGCCAGTGTTACAAAAATTGCAGCAAGTGCTTTGGCTTTGATGAAATTGGAAAGTGAGGGGAAATTTGACAGGTCCAAGAAATTGTCAGAATATCTCAATTACCTGCAGGGAACAAATAAGGAGAACTTATTTCTAGATGATATATTAACTCATCAGGCAGGTTTGGAAGCATGGATACCTTTTTATTTAAAGACCATTGATAAGAAAGGGAATTTTAAACCTGAATATTTGTCAAAGAAACGCAGCGATTATTTTCAAACACTTGTAGCTAAAAAGGTGTTTGTGGTCAATGGCTTTACAGATAGTATATACAAACGCATTGTGGACAGCAAGATAGAGAAGTCGGGGAAATACCTTTACAGTGATCTAGGGTATTATTTTACCAAACAGATCATTGAGAACATCACACAAAAACCATTGGATGTCTATACTGAAGACATGTATTCGAAGATGGGATTAGGCTTAACCTATAAACCTTTGCGCAGGTATCCGATGCAAAATATAGCACCTACGGAGAATGACGTAAAATTCAGGAAACAGATCATTCAGGGTTTTGTACACGATCAAGGTGCCGCCTTAATGGGAGGTGTGGCTGGTCATGCTGGCTTGTTTGGTAATGCCATGGATGTAGCTAAATTAATGAACATGTACCTTAATTTAGGAGAATACAATGGCAAAAAGTACCTGGATAGTAATGTTGTGAAGGCGTATATTGCCTGCAGGTATTGTCCGGATAACCGCCGGGGCATATGTTTTGAAAAACCGGAGATCGATAAAAAGAAATATAGTCCAGTAACCCGCGAATGCAGCCCTGAAAGCTTAGGTCACACTGGATTTACAGGTACATTTGCCTGGGCCGATCCTAAAAATAAGTTAGTGGTTGTGTTTTTAAGTAACCGTGTTTTCCCAGATGCAGAAGATAATAAATTGGCAAAGTTCGCTATTCGCGGTAAGATACATAAGGCATTCTATGAGGCTTTAAAGGCAGACTCTCCACAGTAAATTGGTTTATTTTCCTACATTTGTGACTTAACCGATGAGGAAGATCATTGCATTCATAATTTTGGTTCAACTCGCAAGTGCCCAAGTTGATAATACAAGTTTATTGTATGAAAGCTTTGCGGATACAATGAAAAAAGATCAGACCTATCTTAGGTTGCAAGGTTTAGGATTTTTAAAG
>DAISHL010000331.1:0-3065 GCA_036822555.1 Bacteroidota bacterium
GCAATAAGTGATGATTTCGCAGCAGGTAATATAGTAGCTTCCATTTAGGTCAAGCCCAATATTCCTGGTTGAATTTTCGTCCAATGCAATGGCGTTGATCTGCTTTGATTCATAACCTACATACACAGCCTTAATGCCGTAGGTGCCTTTTTTTAATTCATTGAATTTACAATGACCATCGAAATCAGTTGTTGCAACCGCCACTTGAACGCTGTTTGAGTAGAGAACAACATTTGCAAAAGTGATGGCTTCCTTTGTGTCTTTATCAGTAACAGTAATGAAAAGTTGTGATTGTGATCTGTCAGTTAAAAATGTTAACATCAATGCACCAAACATCCAACGTTGCATCAGGCTGTAATTATAGAGTGTGGCATCCTCGCGGGATTGTCTTTGTCTCCATCTTTTAAAAAAATTTCTCATAAGCTATGGTTTTAATGATTTGTATCGAATTCTGTCTTTGATTATTCTTTACGTGGACTTTCTGTTAAAGTTCTTCAAACTTGGTAAGTGGTAATGTTTATGCTAAATCTGGCATTGAACCATGGAGTTAAATGTTAAAACGCTCACCTTTTTTAAAAAATTAGGTATTAGAATTGGTCATTTAACCTTAAATTTGAGGATATGCCTAATCTTAATTTACGGACACATCATTTATTTTTTATCCTCTTCTTCGTGGCGTTTCCTATGTTATTCAATGCCCAGCAGGAAAAGGAAAGCGAAGGATACGCTGAGATAAAAATGTTACCTAATTCCACATTGGAGCAAACCAAACAACGAGCCATTGATGCAGCAAAGGTAGATGCCATTGAGAAAGCATTTGGCTCTGTGGTTATGGAGGGTAATACACTTTATACGATCAATAAGCAGGAGGGTACCAAACTTGAATTCAATCAGATGTTCAATTCTATCAGTGATGTGTATGTAAATGGCGATTGGATAAAGGACATAGAGCCTCCAAAAGTTGAAAGGGTGATCAAGGGAGATGATATTTATTACACAGCGGTAGTAAAGGGACTTATACGTGAGTTGAAGACCAACCCGGCTAATTTTAAAACGAAAGCTTTAAGTTGTGAGAATAAGACCTGTGAGACCGAGATATTCAATAATGGACAGGATCTGTTTCTATATTTTAAAGCACCTGCAGATGGGTATGTATCTGTGTATATGGATATACCAAACGAACATACAACTTATCGCTTATTGCCCTACAAGTCGGAAAGTAATGTTGGTGGCACTGCAGTTAAAGCAGATGTGGAATATATATTCTTCTCAAGCAAAATGGCACCAAAAGAAAAAGTGGCCATTGTGGATGAATTGACATTGTCTAATTCCGAGAAAGGAATGCCTGAGACCGATAAGTTGTTTGTGCTTTACAGACAGGATGTGCCACTGGATAAACCAATGCTCAGTACTACCAAAAAAACGCAGACCAAAGAAAATCCAGAAACAAAACTTGAAATGCCACTGAACCTTCCGAGCGAAGAATTTCAAAAATGGCTGCAACTCATTAGAAGCAGAAATAAAGATATACAGTTATCTACCCTATACATCACCATTAAACCATGAACAAGAACTTTTTAGTGTTGTGCGTTTTTGTTTGCCTTTTGCAAACAGCGTTAATGTCCCAGTCAGATGAGTTCATGGAGGGGATCAATCGTAAGATCGGCCAGAAGGATTATTCAGGTGCTATTGCAGATTGTGATAAAGCGATCTTAATGAATGGTCCGAATAAAAGCTGGGCCTATAATGCCCGTGGTCTGGCAAAAATGTCATTAAAGGATTATACCGGTGCCATTATTGATATGTCCATGGCGGTAGAGTTGAACCCTGAGAACAAATTCTTTATATACTCACGGGCCAATGCCAAACGTATCAAAGGTGATATGGATGGTGCCATTGCCGATTACGATAAAGCCTTGAGCTTAGATCCCAATTATCCCGAAGCGTTGAATTACAGAGGTCGCGCTAAATACATCAAGGGAGAGTACGACAGCGCCATAGTGGATTACAGCAGAGCGATCGTTGCTTATCCGAATTACATGGAGGCATACAGCAACAGAGGATATGCCTATTATTTGAAGAAAGAATATGCGAATGCCTATGCGGATTATTATAAGGTACAAGAGGTGGATCCTGATAATGCAGATATAAAAGAAAAATTGCAGATCCTGGAATTAACGCCAAGCATTTATTTGCCAAAATATGTACAACCTCGATTGCAAACCTGGCAACAGAAAGGAGAGTTTGAAAAGAGCAACGACTATCTGGCGCGTGTGAATGAACAAAACCGTAACAAGAAGATCAATGAATTAACCACTGAAGGCTTGGCGCAGTTAAAGAAGGAATATGTGAAGTTCAACGATTTCAAAACATTTAAGATCATGGGTTATGATGCGGATAACGAAACCTATAAATTGAAGCATATCGACCTTGGAGAGATCGTTGTGAAAGTTCCTGTTGCGCAAGCTGCGGCATTCAAATCAGACCTGAAGAATTTTTCTTTTTTAAAACCTGATTTTTTGGTGAGCGATGACAGATTGATCTTGAGTTATGTTGAGATCGTTTCTGCAGATAAGTCCAAAAAGTACATCTATGATATTACAAAACAACCAGGTTATGATCCTGTAGTGTTCAAAATAGATTTTGACGTGGCCAATGTGCCTATACCTGGCAATGATATGGCCATGCAGAAAATAAGCACATCCTCAGGCAAAGCTCCAGTCATGGTAGGTAAGTCAGATGTAGACATCAATATTCCTGTAAGTGCAAAAAAACGTGAGAATGCCATAGCAGTGATATTTGGTATTGAAAATTACAAGAATGTGAGCTCAGTTAGTTATGCCACACGTGATGCGCAATACGTGAAGGAGTACTTCAATAAAACACTTGGCATACCTTCAGATCGCATGTATTACAAGACCAACGAGGATGCTACGGTAGGGGAGTTGAAGAAAGTTTTTGAAGGTTGGTTGCAGAACAGAGTAGATTCTTTGACCGAGGTGTTCGTTTATTATGCGGGACATGGTGCTCCTTCAGGAGATGAGAAGGCCTATTTGATCCCCCAT
>DAISHL010000332.1:0-2463 GCA_036822555.1 Bacteroidota bacterium
AATACACGCAACAAATATCTTTTTGAACATGGTTCAAAGGTAAGGAAATGTGGGTATAAAAAGCAGAATAATGTCAATTGAAAACCTGATGAAAATCCTATTTTTATTCCTTTATGAACTTGTAAGCTCGCTTGCCTGATAGTGTTTTGATGAGATAAACCCCAGGTTGTAACGATGATACGTCCAAATATTCTTCCTTATTCACTAAGCTCTGGGTCTTGTGTACCCTTCCTAAAAGATCTGTGATCACGATCTCGTCAGCTACATCATTCTTTCTCTGGATCCTGATGGTGTTGCTGGCCGGATTTGGAAAAATGCTAACTGATTCGCTGATCATTTGTTCGTTGATACCAACGCCTAAAGGGCAAGAGACAACAAATTGCCCCATCATTCCCATATCTTCATGCGTGAGCATATGGCAATGGTACATGTATTTAGCAGTATCGTTACAAAAGGTTTCAAATTTAGTGATGAATCTCACAACACCCATTCCTGCTGGTACAAGCACTACATCTTTTCTTCCTGCCTGATCCGGTGTTGGAGGTGCTCCATTCACATCAAGGATATAGAATTGTATATCATGAATATGGAACGGATGTGCAATGGGTGTTTGATTGGTCAATTGCCACACTTCCACATTATCAAACGGTACTGTGTAGTTCACCACCGCCATGTCAAACATCTGGTTGTTGAACATGAAGGGGCCTTGAATGGCTGTAGGTCCCATGGTTTGTGGCATAAAGGTAATGGAGCGGGTAGTGGTTCCCACAGCAGGTTGCCATGGATTGTGAGTTGTAAGCGTTGTTGGAATGGTGGTCACAGGATTTGCCAAAGCTGGAACCACATTCAGTTTTAAAATGGCAAAGTTTGAACCATTCAAAGGATTAGAGGTGTAATTAGGGATCTGTTGTCCGGGGCCCATGCCCGGTTGTGCTGCCCCATAAATGGCATTTGGAAGCTCTGCACCAAAACTCATCATGTCAAAACTCTGGCCGTTGTATGGTGCAAGATCAATCAAGATCTCGGCGCGCTCACCTGGTGCAAGTCTGAGTCGTGTTAGCGACACCGGAGCACTTAGTAATCCGCCATCGGAGGCGATCATGTGAAATGTTTTATTCCCGGTAAACCCAATGTTGTATACACGTTCAGAAGATCCATTCAATAGTCTCAACCTCACCACCTGGGCAGGTGCATTCAGGTATGGTTTTAAAGTAGCATTTACCATTAATGCTGTATCAAGAGCTGTAGTGGTGGTAATGATCTGTTTATTTGCGTCAAATGCCTTGGTTTGTATAACCATCGGAAAATCGTCTTTGCCATAGGTTCTTGGTAAATTGATCAATCGTTCCACTGAATCGCGCACGATCACAAATCCTGCAATGCCTTTTTGAACATGTTCATGGGTCTTCATGTGTTGGTGCGGATGATACCAGTAGGTACCTGCCCAGTCCCTCACTGTAAAACTCGGACTCCAGGTTGCTGTTGGAGCAATGGTGATATGCGGACCGCCGTCATTCAATGTAGACATGTGCATTCCATGCCAGTGAATGGTGGTGGTGTCGGGCAAGGCATTATGAAAGTTAACTGTTACCGAATAGTTCTTATGCATGATCAGGGTTGGACCAAGGATATTGCCATTGGCGCCCATGGTATTGGTATTCTGGATGGTGTAAAAAGGTACAGAGCCTTGTTGAAGATTCACATTCATTACACTTCCGCTTAAGGTATCCGGAATGGTCAATGGGTTTTGCGCATGCAGCGTAAAGGCTAACAATGTTGCAAATAATACAGTCAATCTCATGTGAAAAATTTTTGTTCAATGTATAAATTTCAAACGATTCACGGCTGTAACTTTTGTTACAAATTCTATGAGCTTTATCAGGTTTAACGCGTTAATAATGCTATCTTTAAGAAAAAATACGACATTGAACTTCAGCGATTTTAACTTCGAACCAGAATTAATGGATGGCCTGCTAAGTATGGGGTATAAACAACCAACCCCAATACAACAACAGGCTATTCCCGTGATATTGAACAATAAAGACCTTGTGGCCTGCGCCCAAACAGGAACAGGTAAAACAGCAGCCTTTCTATTGCCTATCATTCAACATATTTTAAAGGCAGAAACGAGGCACTTGAACACCCTCATAATTGCTCCTACAAGAGAATTGGCCTTGCAGATAGATCAGCAAATTGATGGCATGGGCTATTTTTGCGGTGTGGGTTCCATTGCCATTTATGGCGGTAACGATGGCATTGCCTGGGAGAATCAAAAGCATTCACTGGAACAGGGCGTTGATATAGTGGTAGCAACTCCAGGCAGATTAAAGGCTTTGTTACAAAACGGCTCTATCAATTTTAATCACTTGCAGCATTTGGTGTTGGATGAGGCCGACCGAATGCTTGATATGGGATTCTTTGATGATATCAAACAGATCATCAATTACCTTCCAAAGAAACGTC
>DAISHL010000332.1:2484-3062 GCA_036822555.1 Bacteroidota bacterium
GTTGGCCAATCAGATTTTACATGAGCCGGAAAGCATCAATATAGCCATTAGCAAACCTGCCGCAGGAATTGTTCAGCAAGAGTATGTAGTGTATGATGCACAAAAGGAGCCATTGCTTGGCCAGATCTTAAAGAACGAAGATTATCAATCGGTGATCATATTTTCTTCCACAAAGGATAATGTGAAAGCCCTTGAGCGCAGTTTGCGTAAAACTGAACCCTCTATCAAGGCTTTTCATTCTGACCTTGAGCAGGCAGAGCGCGAAGAGATCATGCGCGATTTTAAAAGCAGGCGATTACGCATTTTAATAGGTACAGATATTTTATCGAGAGGAATTGATGTGGATGGGATCAGTCTGGTTGTAAATTATGATGCTCCGCCAGATCCGGAAGATTACATTCATCGCATCGGACGCACGGCCCGCGCATCCAAAGCCGGAGTTGCCATAACATTTGTGAATGAAAGGGATCAATTGAAATTTGCGCAAATAGAAGCGTTAATGGGTATTGAAGTGCCTAAAATGCCTATTCCTGCTGAATTGGGAGAGGGACCAAAATACGATCCTGAAGCTCAGAAGA
>DAISHL010000333.1:0-3050 GCA_036822555.1 Bacteroidota bacterium
AGGCTTGGTCGTTAACATGTATCGGTTAAAAACATTTGGTCAAGGTAATTCCCGGTGAGGTAGTAACATGTAATTTTAAAACAGTAATGGCTACCCCAAAGAAGAATAAGTTCAGAGAAACTCCTGTACTGGAAAACACCTTTGTTGAAGACAAAAGTGATGATAAGGTAATTGATACACCTGAACCTGAAATAAAGAAGTCGAAAGACAAAAAAACCAAACCAAAGGAAGAGAAAAAAGAGACTGTTGACTCTGCTCCAAAGATCAGTATTAAAGACAGGCTAGAGAAAGTTCGGACTGTGTATGCATTGGAGCAAACACAAAAGATCCTGGGCTTAAGTTTAATTTTGCTTGCTGTTTATCTTTCTGTGGCATTTGTTTCCTATTTCTTTACAAGAGAGGCAGATCATGATTAAGTAATGGCGCCTTTAGGCGAATTCTTTGGAATCGACACAAAGGTGAAAAATTGGTTGGGTAAGTTGGGGGCGTATATCTAACATTTTTTTATTTACAGGGGTTTTGGAGTGGCTTCATTCATCCTTGTTCCTGTGCTTGCTTTGATTGGCATTGAGAAATTGCTTCAAAAGAAATTCCTTAGCATCTCTTCATTCAAAGCAAAATGGGTGTTCTTGATGGTATGGTCCTCTTTGACCTTTTCTTTTTTCTTCAGTGAAAAGATACATTTTATTGGAGGTAGCTATTGTTACTTCATCAACCTTCAGATTCAGAATGCACTCGGAAATGCAGGATTACTGGTGTTGTTAGGATTCTCAATGCTTACATTCTTAGTACTGGTGATCAACCTCTCGTTTAAATTGCCAAAGCCAAATTTCAATGAGAACGAAGAGCTAATTGAGAATGAACTTAAAAATGAGCCACAAGAAGTTTCAAATGAACTTCATGTGAAGGATGAACCGGTGATCCATGAAACTAAACTTACACCTGAAGAAGAAGAGAGATTGCATACGTTTGAGGTAAGAACTACCGAGCCTGATAAGTTGAATTCGGAAGAAAAACTTGAACTGGAGATCATTGATACACAAACAGCAGAGGAAACAAAGGAAGAGGTAAAAGAATTACTACTGAACAACGAACCTGAGATCATTGTAACCAACGATCCGGTGGTGCCTGAAAAGAAAGGTGAGACTGAATTTGAAGTGAAGCAGTCTGTTGAAGAGCCTGTTAATATTGAAGAAGAGAACAAGGCTGCTACGTTGGTGGAACAATTTGGTGAGTATGATCCAACCCTTGATCTTGGTTCCTATAAATTCCCTTCGTTCGATCTGTTGAATGATTATGGAAGCGGTCAGGCTAAAGTGAATCAGGAAGAATTAGTTGCCAATAAAGACAGGATCATCAATACCCTGAAGAATTTCGGAATTGAAATAGATAAGATAACTGCTACCGCTGGACCAACTGGTACTTTGTATGAGATCGTTCCCGCTGCAGGTGGTCGAATATCCAAGATCAAAAATCTGGAAGATGATATTGCCTTAAGTTTGGCTGCACTTGGTATTCGTATCATTGCGCCAATTCCGGGCAAGGGAACCATTGGAATTGAAGTGCCAAATCAAACACCGGAAATGGTGCCGATGCGAAATATCCTGGCTTCCGATAAGTTCAATAACTCCAATTTTGAATTACCTATTGCTCTTGGCAAGACCATCAGCAATGAGATCTTTATAGCCGATCTTGCAAAAATGCCGCATCTCTTGATGGCAGGTGCAACAGGCCAGGGTAAGTCCGTAGGGTTAAATGCCATATTGGTCTCTTTACTCTATAAGAAACATCCTGCGCAGATTAAATTTGTGTTAGTTGATCCTAAAAAGGTGGAGTTAACCTTGTTCAACAAAATAGAAAGGCATTTTCTGGCAAAGCTTCCGAATTCTGAGGATGCTATTATAACAGACAATACCAAAGTAATACATACACTTAATTCCTTATGTATTGAAATGGACAACAGGTATGCCTTATTACAGGATGCGCAGGTTAGGAATATTAAGGAGTACAATGCCAAATTCATTCAACGCAAATTGAATCCAAACGATGGACATAAATACCTTCCTTATATTGTATTGGTTGTTGATGAGTTCGCGGATCTGATCATGACGGCAGGGAAGGAAGTGGAGACTCCTATTGCGCGTTTGGCTCAGTTGGCCCGTGCCATTGGTATTCATTTGATCATTGCAACGAAGCGTCCTTCAGTGAACATAATAAAAGGAACCATTAAGGACAATTTCCCTGCGCGTATAGCCTTTAGGGTTACAAGTAAAATAGACTCAAGGACCATCTTGGATGCGGGTGGAGCAGAACAATTGATAGGAAGAGGGGATATGTTGCTAAGCACCGGAAACGACCTCATACGTATACAATGTGCCTTTGTTGATACTCCTGAAGTAGAAAAGATCACTGAATTCATTGGAAATCAAAGAGCATATCCTACGGCATTTATGCTTCCTGAATATGTTGGGGAAGATGGAGACAGTGGGAAAGAAGACATCGATCTGTCTGAAAGGGATAAAATGTTTGATGACGCCGCTAAACTGGTTGTGCAGTTCCAGCAAGGCAGTGCATCATTCCTTCAGCGTAAGCTTAAACTGGGTTACAACAGGGCGGGACGAATTGTGGATCAGCTCGAAGCAGCAGGCATCATAGGACCTTTTGAGGGGTCAAAGGCCAGAGAAGTATTGGTAAAGGACATGATGCAATTGGAGGAAATTTTACAAAAATTAAGAAATAAATAAGGTTTTTAAACCATTTATAAAAAGAGTTGTCTAATTTTGGCATCCTATTTGAACTACTATTCTTAAAAACACACATGAAAAAATTTTTGTTGATAATCAATGCTCTTTTTGCGTTGAACTTGAATGCTCAGGAACAGGATCCGAAGGCGAAGGCAATTTTAGATGATCTAAGTAAAACCACGAAGACCTACAAAACGATCAGCTCTGATTTTGTTTTGACAATGTTCGGGAAAGACAAGAAACAGATCGAGAAGCAAACAGGAAAGGTGATCGTAAAGTGTCAGATGGTCTAACTTGATATTCCTG
>DAISHL010000334.1:0-3049 GCA_036822555.1 Bacteroidota bacterium
CTCTAGGTGTACCTGATCTGGTATATACTTTGAAAAACGGTTTTAGTTTTAAATTCTAATAAAAAAGGGTATTCAATGGTTGCCCACTAAATACCCTTTTTCCATGATATTCTTTTCTTAATTCTTGATCAACTTTATGGATCTCAAATTCGAAGCTTGATCCTTCAACTGAAGAACATAAACACCGGTAGGAAGTTGGCTCACATTTAATTTTTCTTCCTTTCCTGTTATCTCTTTTGACAACACTAACCGTCCTGTTGCATCATATACTGAAGCGGTATATACCGAAGTACTTAGATTAGTTTGAATTACTAACACATCTTTTGTAGGATTAGGGTAAATGGTAACAAATGACAAGGCATCCTTACTTTCTCTCACCGTAGTGCATTCGCTCACATTCAATACAAGCTCTGTATTTCCTGAACAACCATTGGCATCCGTATACGCATATGTAACGGTGTAACTGCCAACACCCACTGATGGATCAAATGTATTGCCGCTTACACCTGTGCCCGAGAAATTACCTCCGGCAGGCGATGGGGTCATGGTGATCACGCCGGCTTCTCTGCAAATATCTGTTGATGTTACCGCAATATTCAATGATGGCGCCGGATTTACGGTTGCAGTAACTGCCACAGCAGGACTAACACAATCACCTTTTTGTACTCGCCAGTTATAGAACCAGTAGTAAAAGCCGCTTCCTGCACTTGAATTTTTTATAGATACGCAGTTCGCAACATTATAAGGGTAAGCTACACCGGTATTGGTGAGATACATGTCTGAGGCTGAACTTCCGTTCAAACCCAACTGATAATTAGTACCTACACTTAGATTAAAATTAAGATTTACGGTATTTGCACCTGCTGACAACGTTACCAAACTGCTTGAAAGAACCGTGTTTGCTGAATTCCTTAGCTCAATAGTTCTGTTGCCTGAAGTTTGAGCATATACCACCACTGAAAGCAAGGTTGAGTTCTGGGTCACATCAAATATGAGGTATTGCGCAGGATTTGTAAGAAAACCACCGCCTGTATTCGTTAAAATACCCCCGTTTGAAGGAGCGTTTGTAGTGGTATTCACCACATAGTATGTCACTGAAGAATTGATATTTGGTGTGGTATATGAATTACCAGTATTGATCAAATTGTTCAAGGATGGTGAATCATACCATTTGATGTTATTGCCTGTGGCGTTCGATAATAAGGTAACTGAACCGCTTTGGCATACGGCAGCACCGGTAACACTTGGAGCTGCAGGAGCATTGATGACAATGTATGAAGGCTTAGTAATACTATCTACATTACTGATGCAACCCGTTGCTTTCAGTTTTACGGTATATGTTCCGTTTGCTGAATAAGTATGAACTGGATTTGTAGATGTAAGAATGGTGTTATCACCCATATCCCAGGTATAATTTACACCATTAGCAGTTGTATTGCTAAATGATATTGTTGCAGGCAGAGAGCAAATGTTAGTAGTATTGGCAACAAAATTCGGAGCAATGGCAGAAGGCGAATACACCGACCCAACGCCTACCGCATGCCATGCATTTGTTGTTTGGATCACTTCGTTGCTGCAGTTTCCGAACAGATCCTTTGCTGCCTGGATAGACAAGATTCTGGCATTCGCAAAATTTGTAGATGGTGTATAATATACTGTTAAGGCCCTGAATGCAATACGTGCTGCGCTTGCCATACCTATTCCGTTCACAGTGTAGGTATTGGAAATATCATTTGTACCTGTACCACCCTGACTTAATAAATAGAACCAGAAATTGCTAACTCCACTATTGGTGTGCACACCACCATTATCGTTTGTACCGGTATAGTAATTGGTACCCATATAGGTGTCAGGATGATTGAATAGATTTGGGTTCTGCATATTTCTTATACCATTACCGCTTGGAGTGATATCTGTACCTATTTTCCAATTCCAGTTTGCAGGACGTCCGAAATTCTCAATGCATGTTCCAAAAATATCTGAATAGCTCTCATTTAATGCGCCAGACTCATTTTGATAAACCAACTGTGAAGAATTTGATGTAAGACCGTGCGTAACTTCATGACCACATACGTCAAGCCCGGTTAAGATCGTGAATGTGGTTCCATTGCCATCACCGTAGGTCATGCGCTGACCATCCCAAAATGCATTATTGTAATTTGTACTGTAATGAACATAGCTTAACAATTTAAATCCATTACCATCAATACTGTTCCTGTTATGCACATTCATATAGTAATCATAAGTTACCTCAGCGCCCCAGTGTGCATCGGTAGCCGCCTGATCAACTCCGGTGGTTGTCCATGAAGTAGAAGTATTCGTAAAATCTGTTGCACTGTAGGTTGTGGTATTCTTCATATTGTATGTGTCGATACCCTGACCGCGTCCTGTTTCTCTTAAACGAAACAAACTTGGCTGCTGGTCACATGTAATAGTTTGTGTAGCACTGTATTTAGTTAAAGCAGTTGCTGGCACATCCGCAGTACAGATCAGATTCTGCTCTTCCAAAATTTTTCCTGTAGTAGCATCCACCAGAACATTCGCACGATATAGTGGTTCTTCGGCATAAATATTGAATTTATATGCAGAATGCATCACACCATTTAGCTCTGTGATAACTTTTTGTGCTTTTGGATAATAACTGAAATTGGGTTGATTCAATGCCATTGCCATGTGTGCCTCTTCAGCCCTGTTCTCCCATTTGTATCTTTTCGCATTGATCTTGTTCAGTGCCTTTTGAAGT
Source organism: Bacteroidota bacterium (assembly GCA_036822555.1). GTDB lineage: Bacteria > Bacteroidota > Bacteroidia > B-17B0 > Aurantibacillaceae > Aurantibacillus. Next base: position 2,744 of record DAISHL010000334.1, read on the forward strand.
GCCTGTGATTCTGATAAAATAAACTTAGGAGAATGAGAGGTATTCATTTCCAGATCGCCGTTTACAGACAAGATCTTGCCATCGATACAATGGGCGATGATCTGCTTATTATCGAACAAAACACCATTCTTCACTACTGAAAAGCGCAAGTGCGTGAACCCTAAAGGATCTGACTCTTGTTTGAGAAGTTCCACTGAAATCGTCTTATCAGTAAAAAAAGCAGATTCAATGAATTTTGAAGCTTCACTTTGCCAAGGTGTATGAGCATCTTTGAAACTCACATACATTAAATGGTTTGACTTATCC
>DAISHL010000335.1:0-3030 GCA_036822555.1 Bacteroidota bacterium
TGTCTTTAAGAACCATGGAGATCGAACCATTCTCGTCGCTTAATGTTCCGGAGGTTGTGCCCTTGATACCAATGCTGGCAAACGGAACGGGTTCTTTGGTGGGTTGATCAATGATCTTGCCCGAAATAACGGTTTGTGCCAATGCAAATTGTATGGCAAATACAGAGCTAAAAATTAGAAGTGTTTTTTTCATGATGTTATGACGGTTGAAGATAGTCAAAAGTTACATAGGCTTGGCGCCCCACGAAGTATTTTAGCCCCTAAATAAAAACGAATAATTGGGCTTAAATTCCTATCTTTGTGCCCTTATTTTTAAAACAGCATGATCACAGTATCAAACGTTAGTTTACAGTATGGCAAACGCGTATTGTTTGATGAAGTAGATGTAAAATTTACAACCGGAAATTGTTATGGTATTATTGGAGCAAATGGGGCCGGATAATCAACCTTTATGAAGATCCTGAGCGGAGAGATAGAGCCAACGAAAGGTGTAGTATCAATTACGCCGGGCCAGCGCATGAGTGTGCTTAAACAGAACCATACCGAGTATAACGAGTTCACAGCCTTAGATACCGTGATCATGGGGAATAAGCGTTTGTATAGTTTGATGAAAGAAAAGGATGCCATCTATGCAAAGCCCGATTTTAGTGAAGAAGATGGAATAAAGGCCAGTGAATTGGAAGCGGAGTTTGCAGAACTGAATGGCTGGAATGCAGAGAGTGATGCGGCTGAAATGCTTACCAATATGGGTATTAAGCCTGATGACCACTACAAGCTTGTAAAAGACCTTAATGGAAAAGAGCGTGTAAAGGTATTGCTGGCGCAAGCCTTGTTTGGTAATCCGGATCTGTTATTGCTGGATGAGCCAACCAATGATCTTGATATCGACACGATCACGTGGTTAGAGAACTTTTTGGCTGATTTTACAAACATTGTGATCGTGATCAGTCACGACCGTCACTTCTTAGATGCGGTATGTACACATATTTGCGATATAGATTTTGGCAAACTGCAAACCTACACAGGTAACTACAGCTTCTGGTACCAGATGAGCCAGTTGCAATTGAAGCAACGCAGCGATCAGAACAAAAAGATAGAAGATAAGCGTGCTGAGTTGCAGGAATTCGTTCGCCGCTTCAGTGCCAATGCCAGTAAGAGCAGACAGGCCACATCACGTAAGAAATTATTGGATAAGTTAACGGTTGATGAGATCCCGCCAAGCACAAGAAGATACCCGGGCATTATATTTAAACAGGAGAGAGAGGCCGGTGATCAAATTCTTCTTATCGATAATTTGAGTAAGAAAAATTCTGAAGGTGAGTACTTCTTTAAAGATGTGCATATCAATGTAAAGAAAGGAGATAAGATCGCTTTCATCAGCCGAAATCAATTGGCCATTACGGCATTGTTCAATATTCTTGCCGACATTGAAAAACCTGACTCAGGAACTTATACATTCGGTACTACCATTTATAAGGCACATTTGCCAAATGATAATGGAAGTTATTTCAAAGGCGATTACAATTTGATCGATTGGTTGCGCCAGTACAGCAAGGACAAGGACGAGACATATATCCGCGGATTTTTAGGAAAGATGCTGTTCAGTGGCGAGGAAGTATTAAAAAAAGTAAGTGTGTTGAGTGGGGGAGAGAAGGTGCGTTGTATGACCAGCCGCATGATGTTGGCAAATCCTAACTTTTTGATCCTTGAAGAACCAACAAATCACCTTGATCTGGAAAGTATCATTGCCTATAACGATGCTTTGAAAGATTACACCGGAACCATTTTATTTACCAGTCATGACCACGAGTTGATGCAAACTGTTGCTACACGTGTTATTGAACTTACACCAAAAGGCATCATTGATAAGGCCATGACCTATGATGAATTCTTAGCCAGCCCGCAGGTAAAAGAAGCCAGGGAGAAGATGTATAAGTAAGGGCGTTAGGTTTAAAAAATCGAGTCATACTGTTCGCCGCGGCGAAGGAGTCGAAGTATGACGGTTTAGTATGGAGTTAGATTTATTAAAGAGAGCCCCCCCCTTCGACTCCGCTCAGGGTGACCATTTATTTGATGATCAAATTTTTCCGTATCTTTTTATCGCAAAAGCATTATACCGTTTTTTATGACACGCGTATTCATCTTTATACTTTTATTGTGCGGAATGCACATCAGTGCTCAGGAGCCTGTTCAAACCATTAAGGTAAAGCGCGAACAAAACATTGTAAAGGCAGTATTTGACAACACCGAGTACCGTTTATTTGCAGTGGACAGGTTTGGTAATCCCAGGGATAATGAAATTGTGTCGTATGTGCTTTGGATAAAGGAGAATAAAGGCACAAAGAAATTTGTTGGCGAGTCAAATACCTTAACACCTGAGATGCTGAAGGAACTCAAGAAACTTAAGAAAGCCACCAAGATCTTCTTTACAAACATCAAGGTAAAGGCAGATGACGAACATATCGACGATCATCCGGATGTGATTGATTCCTGGTTACCTGATTGCAAGAATTGTTTACAGAAATAGGATAAGCCAGATCCTCTATCTCTAATGTTGTCTTGTTTTTTTCCGACTTGATAAATGTCATGGCCCGTCTCCGTTTTTCATTTTATCTTCGGAAGTATATAATGACAAGGTATTTATATACTTTATTTGTTTTATTGCTGACCGCTGTTTCGGTAACTGCCCAGGTCAATAAGGCAGATTCTGTGCCAGAGCCCCCGCTTTCTCCTGCGAATGTTGTGAAAATTCAACTGACCGATGGAACAAGCATCAGGGGTGTTCAGTATGCAGAAAATGTTTATGAGATAGTGGTTCAGGATTTCAGTGCCGGTAGAATGAAGATCAACCGAAAGATGATCCGTTCGTATGAAAAGACCAATCTGGATTCAACGGTGGTAATTGAAACAATTAGTGGTTCTGTGTTTATAGGTAAAGTGGTTGAGGTTCGGAATGAATGTTTTCTGGTACAGTCTAATACTTTTGGTTTTACTGAGATAAAACTAAATAACATTGCCAAGGTCACAGAC
>DAISHL010000336.1:0-1814 GCA_036822555.1 Bacteroidota bacterium
ATGGGTGCATCTGCTACTCCTAGTATAAATTGACGTTCACCACAACGAGTAGGCTTAAAATTATTCGTTGTCATGAATTCATTAACAGCTTTTGTAACACCAGGCTTCCCTTTTCCTGGTTCCCACTCATAGTCGTCGCCAATCAACCAACCACCAGGTTTAATGATTTTATAGCTTGCAATGAGATCCTCAAGACATTCGTCGTAGCTGTGTGCACCATCAACGTAAACCCAGTCAACCTTTTCTGTGAAATTCTTGAAAAATTCTGCTGACGTCATTTTATGAATTGTCACGTTTGCTGTGTGTGCGAATTTTTTAGCAACACCTTGATACAATATGTCAAAAAACTTTTGCACACTTTCTGGTTTAGTTGATTTGGTATATGTTTCCATCGCTTGAAAGAACTTTTCATGCGATCCTTTTTCTGGATTCTTTTGAGCAAGATAGGCATTTACTGACCAGCTGTCGACGAGATGAAGATGATTAACTCCACGATTAACAAACTTCTCGGAAGTATCCCCATTCCACACACCAATCTCAACACCCACTGTTCCAGCGTTTATAAATGGCATGATGTTAATTACATCTTTGTTTATTCCACCTTTATTCATAGCTATTCCCTATGTGATTTCTTCTCTTGAATTTCACTACCAAAGTGCTTGTCAGCACTCTTTTTTACCTGATACCGCAAATCATTGAGATGGGTAATTAGGTTAGACACCTCAATAAATTCTTCACCTTCTAGCGGTTGTCTCTTTTTATCTTCTAGATCCCACAGCTGTAGATTTACCTCTTCAAAGATTTCAAGATACATTTGAGCTGACAAAGAAGAGAATGTCAAAGCAAGCTGCTCATATTGACTGAGCTCGAGTTCAACATCTAGTCCATAATTGTTTTTGATTCTAAGAATACTTAGACGATCAAAAAAATCACCAACGCTAATAGGAATAGTTATTTTCATAATATAGTTCCATCCGGTAATCTAATAGGATAATAATACTTGTTTAGCTTGATTCCGTTATCGATAGCTCTTCTAAAATGATGAGAGAAGAATCCATCTTGCTCATTATATAGATGTACACAATTAAAAGGCTTATACAAAAATGCTAAATGCATAAAAGCAGAATCAACACCAACGTGAAGATCTGCTTTTGATATAGCATATGCAATGTGCTTAAGCGACCAGTTAAGTAATTTGTTAGGAGACTCTCCTCCTACAGTGACTATCTCATACTGTTGCTTGTATTGGTTTATTACTAGCTGTTGTTTGTCGGGTCTGAGTGTTCTTTTACTGTCATTTGAATCCCATTGAACAGTGACAAATTTATTAGGTAGCTCAATGTCTACTGGCTCTGGTTGTAACCTAGGAATATTTTTAAGGTAGGGTGAGACATCTAACGTTCCTGGTGTCTCATATGGGCCTGGCTTATCACCATGCCACATCAGATCTGCATCAATTGATTTACTGTTAAGATACTTGATCCAGTCTTTTTCGTTTTCAGGTTCATAGTCATGAGGTTGAATCTCAACATGACCTTTGGGAAGTAGGTCAAGTATCTCATTCCACGACTCTGGTTTGTTATTAAACTGTCCGCCGATCATCTTACTTTTGGTAAGATGGAGAGTCACAGGAGTTTTATGAGCTTTACTATAGCTCCATCCAATAGTGACAGAATGAATACGATCTCCGAGTCCAGTAGCTGTAAAAGCACGTCTTGGATCTCTTACGCTTCTAGCTCTTAATGCAATGTGTTTCATTGAACTATCTTCATTAGTTGTTCTACGTTTCTTTGATTAGGTTCAAGCACTCTTGG
>DAISHL010000336.1:1824-3030 GCA_036822555.1 Bacteroidota bacterium
CGTTTTCACCACGATCAGGAAGTTTGTCTTTAAGGAAGAAATGTACAAAATGACATTCCTTGATACGCGACATCTCAATTCCAGTAAATAAACCATTCCAATGGAAAGAGAGGTGCTTTACGTTCATCTTTTCTTCCTTGACCCATGTGTTGAGAAGAGTTTGATCTGTTGACCATTTCCAGTTACCTACTCCATCAATAAACGGTTTGAATCTAGGACGATTGAGAAATTGTCTTGGTGTTTCTCCATTAAGATACTTCTCAATTGATTTGTTGAGCACCATCATACCCATATTAAAGAATTCACCACCAGCATCATTCCACTTCCAGTCTACATTACGAATTGTAGAATATTGCATCTTTGAATAGTTGGCGATCTTTGTTTTGTATTGAGGTGTAATTGGCATTTCACGCTCAACAACACCACCAAAACTATACTCTGGCGGAACCTCATCAAAGATGTTTGGGCTGCCTGGACGAATCCAGATATCTGCATCGATAATAGCAATTTGATCATACGTCTTTAGATACGTAAAAGCATTTTCCTTCTCGTAGATTGGAAGGAACCCTCCATGCTTTTCATACGCCTCTACACTTCTATTTGTAGAAAATGGATCTGGTTTGATCCTTAGAATTGGTGTGCGGAGAACTTCGTAGTCAGCACCAATAGAATCAGCATACGCTTTTACCGAAGCTGTACAGTGATCATACAGCTTCGATCTCTTCCCCACATAGACCTGGTATATCAATCTTTTCATTTGCATTCTCTATAATAATGTTTGCGATTGTTACAGCTTCTTCAAAATTAGGACGGAAACGGTTGTTCTTGATTCCGGTATCAACAAACCATTGAAGGTTATCAATAGTTCCGTCTCGCCTAGATTTATCTAGTTTATATTCGTGAGTTATTTCTTCCCAACGAGTACGAAGATTAAGCAGTTCAAATACTTCCAGTCGCATATTCCCAGATCTCCTTCCAGTTTTTGACAATAGGCAGATTTTCATTCATATTGTGGCCGTGCTCCATTAACAGAGAGTCAAGACCATACTGAAGACCAACTCGTGCATTTTCAGGCTTATCTTCGACCCAGATCAAACTAGATCCAGCGTACTCTTCTAGTGCTTCGTGTTTGTCGGCTCCAGTATCTAGATATACAAACACCTAAAACACAGTATAACAAGACACCTTCTTTAGATTCAGAGTGCG
>DAISHL010000337.1:0-3026 GCA_036822555.1 Bacteroidota bacterium
AACTAGACTTTCTCTTAAGCTTGCGTCAAACACATAAAAACCATTATTGTCAATTGATGAAACGATCTTGCTAATCTCTTGATCTCCCAGCTGACCGAGCACCCCGCTTACCGAACTTAAAGGGTATGGAGCATTCTCCTTACTGAGTTTTTCGCTCATGGCATCATTTGATCTTCCCTTGGTAAGCACGAACAATCTTCTGAATGCAACAAACGCATACCAATTTGTTTTTCTGGTTATTTTAAATAACCAATACCCAACATAAAATATCGGATAATATAATAAATAGGTCTTCATTATTATTTTACTTCCACGTTTTCAATTCCAATCGAGTGCTCATCACCATCACTTAACGAAACCATACAAACCACATGATATTTTCTTACATCTTCACTAATTGAATTGTAAAGGGCTTCTTTCTTCATTGCATCTGATGCTAAAGCATTTTCTTTTGTCAAATGTAAATGAAAGCGCTCATCCTTGGCTTCAAATTCCCACTGATATTTGTCATCCAAAGTGACGCGATATTTTAATGGGCGAGCGCTTCTATTTCCTTTGATGATCAATTCATGAAAGTCCTCTGATCTTCCCAATGTGATCAATAGCTCTTTGCCTCCATTGATAGCACCAGACTTAATTGAAGGCTCATAGCTAATACGTTTGTGCTCGAAGCCTCTATAAAAATATGGCAAATGAAGTTCGTTAGATGCGTCAATAAATTGTGGGGGATCAAAATCAAATCTTTTTCGGATTTCCTTCGCTGGCGATCCGCCAATAACGCTATATGGCAACACGTTCTTTAATACAACTGAATTAGCGCCAATAACAGCACCCCTTGCAATGTATACGCCTTGTTTAATAAATACACCAACCCCTATCCAGCAATCCTCTTCAATATGCACAGGCTGCGAATGTCTCTCCATTCCGGCCTCTGTTGATAGCACCAGTGCATCCTGATCCTTGATAAGCCATGTTGGCCTCTCGAATGCATAATGGTTGCCGGAACTTGCAAAAATATTGGCTGATAGTACACAATATTTTTCAATGGTAACATCTCCTAACAGTTTACATCCATCATTTAATGTTGAATGATCTTTGATGATGATGCTGTTGTTGTTCCATACATGGAGCTCACAATTCCTGCCTGTTCCTGCATAATTACCTATCACAATTTTACTGGTGGAATCTGGTTGTTGTTCTGAAAAAAGGATTCTTGAATATTTGCCAATACCTGATCTTTGACCAATGACCAATTTAGATTGATCGCTAACCTTTACGTGTTTGATAAATAGTTTGGCAATATGTATCAATCTTGATATCACCCGATGAACGATGTGTTAAATGGCGTACCTCGTTTCAAGTCGCACTTTGCATTCTTGCCCAGCACTTCTTCATAGAACTTAGGTTGTAATCCGTCACCCGGCCTTATTACCCTGATGTTCTCCTTAGTGAATTTTTCGCCGGCTTTCATATCCTTTACAACATAGATAGAACGTTTGAACATCTTGCTCTTTTCCTCTGCCTGTTGTACACTTAATTGAACCTTTCCTAATGCAAGAAATGCTCTTTCGTTTTCCTCGATCAAAGACCTCAACTCGTGCGGTTCCATGCTAAAGGCACTGTCAACACCTCCATCAGCGCGACTGATAGTAAAGTGCTTTTCTATTACTCGTGCGCCAAGGGCAACGGAAGCAACAGATGCTCCTACACCCATGGTGTGGTCGCTTAAACCTATCACGCAGTCCGGGAAGATCTCCTGTAGAACCGGTATCGTTACAAGGTTTGTGTTCTCCGGTGTTGCAGGATACGTACTTGTGCATTTCAGTAATACCAAATGTTTACATCCGTTACTCTTTAATACATTAACCGATTCCACAATGTCACCAATGTTGGCGGCACCGGTACTCATGATCACGGGCTTGCCAGTGCCGGCAACTTTCTTCAACAGCGGATGATCATTATTCTCGAAGGATGCGATCTTATAACAAGGCACATTCAACGACTCTAAAAAATCAACAGCCGTCTCATCAAAAGGCGTGCTGAAACAGATCACGCCTAAGGAATGTGCGTAATCGAATAGTTCCTTGTGCCATTCCCACGGCGTATGTGCCTCCTGATATAACTCATAAAGGTTCCTTCCATACCATAAAGAATTCTTATCAGTGATATCAAACAGTCCTCCTCTGTGGTCGATCGTTAATGTATCTGCTGTGTATGTTTGAAGTTTGATCGCGTGTGCGCCGCTATCTGCCGCCGATTTAATAATGCTTTTTGCCCTGTCTATTGACTGATTGTGATTGCCACTCATTTCTGCGATCACAAAAGGCTTGCTGTTCTTGTCAATTAAAAAATTGCCGATCTTAAAACTCATATTGCCTTCTTAAATAATTTATAGCTTCTTTTTCCGTGTACCTCTGTTATTTCCGTCTCCTGAAATCCTGCCTGAACAAAGCTTTTAAAGGATGCTTTGTTCTCTTCCTTGATATAGGCAAAGATGGTATCCTCCCTGAATGTCTTCAGATAGTGATCGCTTGCGCTTCTGATCATTTCGCACGCTAGTCCTTTACCTCTATGAGCTTCACTCACCGAAACACCAATAACTGTTTCGTTCCCTGATCTGTCTATTCTCACTTGGCCGGCCGGCTCTCCATTCATTAAAAACAAATAGAATTTACATATTCCTGCATTCAGTTTTTTTGTGAACCATGCCACGTGTTCTTCAAACGTTATCGTTTGTTGTACATATGAATTCTTTCTCACTAACTCATCATTTGCCCAATCGTAATAAAGTGCAACATCGTTATTGTTCGCAAAACGCCATACAAGTCCTTCAAGAAAACAAGAATGTATCAACACATCCTTCTTTTGTCCGTTAATGATGATGTGGTCCCTCAGGCGGGCCTCCTCTATAAAACCAGATAAAAACAAAGCATCGTACAGGTGTGGTCGTATATCGTAGGCATTGGTGAAGATCTTCTGGAATTTTAATTCTTTGATGGCCATCTCCTTCAGAAGTTGCAGGTAAT
>DAISHL010000338.1:0-3024 GCA_036822555.1 Bacteroidota bacterium
TCATCGCTGCGAATGATGCACACATATTGAATGCCTTTATTATCGGCATATACAAATAGCTTCTGAATTTTCTTGGCTTCCGGATACAACTCACAATTCACGCCGTGAGAGCGCAGTTCAGTGACAAGGGTCAAACAAAATTTTTCTTCAGCAGGACCAAAATTGGTGAACAATACTTTGGTTGACGTTGGCGTGCTAACACTTGCAGGAAACAAGGCCAGTTCTTCCATCACATCAAAAATGCGATCGATCCCAAAGGAGATACCAACGCCGCTCATGTTCTTTAAACCGAACACACCGGTAAGATCATCGTATCTGCCTCCACCTAAAATGCTGGGAGTAAATGTACCAGCATTGGCTTTGGCTTCAAAAATAGTACCTGTGTAATAGTTCAAGCCGCGTGCCAGGGTAATATCCAGTTCAAGTGAAATATGTTTTAAACCAATGGTGTTCACATTCTCCAAAAGGTAGGTCAATTCATCAATGCCTTTTTTTCCGGCTTCGGTTGCACCAAGTATGTCTTTGAGTTTGCTTATCTTTTGCTCATTGGTGCCTGTAAAATCAATGATCGGTTCAATGGTTGTTATGGCCTCATCACTCACACCTTTACTCTTCAATTCTGCCACAACGCCGTCCTTGCCGATCTTGTCAAGCTTGTCGATAGCCACCGTGATATCAATGAGTTTATCGGGTTGCTTTGATACTTCTGCAATGGCACTAAGGATCTTGCGGTTATTGATCTTCAGTTTTACGGGAATATTGAGTTCTTTGAATGATTTGTCGATCATGGCGATGAGCTCCAATTCATTCAGCAGGCTGTTTGAACCGATCACATCGGCATCACATTGGTAAAATTCACGGTATCTGCCTTTTTGCGGTTTATCGGCTCTCCACACAGGTTGTATCTGGTAACGTTTGAAAGGAAAGGTGATGTCGTTCTGATGCATCACCACGTATCTTGCAAATGGAACCGTGAGGTCATAGCGCAAAGCTTTTTCTGTAAGCTCTTCTGCATTGATGGGGGCATTCAGGCTTTCTTCAAATTTCTGACGTAACAGATCCTTTTTATTGCTTTCGTTCATTCGGTAGTTAAGGATCTTAAAGATGAGTTGATGACCTTCATCGCCATATTTACCGGTCTATGTTTGAATGCTCTCCATGGAAGGCGTTTCAATGGGCTGGTAACCGAAGAGCTGGAAATTGGTTTTAATGGTATTGAAAATATACTGACGTTTATAAACATCTTCTGGACTAAAATCTCGTGTTCCTTTGGGAAGTGTAGGTTTCATGTGTTGATTAATGACCTACAAACATAGCATTTTCTGAGGTTTTGAGCCTTGTTTAAGTGAAGATTTATTAACCGGAATTTAAGAATTGTAAGACCTAGTTTTGGCCAATGATCACTTTTTGATTCAGTTCTTTAGAACCTGAATGTACATTGAGAAGGTACATGGATGGGCTTAAACCGTTAATTAACAAAGGAAACTTATTGTATCCTTTATGAATTTCAAGTCTCTCTTCCTTTACTAATTTGCCAACAAGATCAAACAAACGAATGGTGGTTTCGGTAGTTTGTTGTGAAAGAATACTAATATACACTTCCCCATTTGGAGTATTCATTATGGTAATTTCCTCATCTTTATTTGAGCACGATTGTGTGCTAACTGTTTTGTATTTCTTTGTAAGATCGTTGCCATCAATTTCCTTTAATCGGTAGTAATAAATGGTTCCTTTTTCTGTATTCTTGTCAATGAATGAATAATCCAATTTTGTGGAACTGTATCCTGCGGCGTTCATTTTGCCAATGTCTTCAAAAGAAGTACCATTAATGCTGCGTTCGATGATAAAATACTTACTGTTGGTTTCTGATGCGGTGGTCCATGAAACAATGTTGTGGTCTTGTTCGCATTGCACATTCATATAAACCAATTCAATTGGAAGTGGTGCCGAAACGGATGAAAGAACGAACGGACAGAATTGGGTTAAGCCAGTAGCAGTTACATTGCCAACTCCGGCTGTGACAGCTGCTGAGCTGCCTGTTGTTTGATTATCGAGTGCCCAGCCAGCTCCGTCCCACCATTGAGCACCAATATTTCCTGTGTTATATGGCGCGTTCAGTGTATTCTCTACGCCTCGGTAACTGAAGCGAACATTGGCAGTTACGGCAGAACTTGGACTAATATCCCACCATCTGTCAATCAAGGAGTTTACGGCACATGGATTTCCGGTTAAACTAACATTCGGACAATTGAAGAAACTTACTGCCGCAACATTGCTGGCTCCGGCCCAAGGCAAATTATCTCCTGCTCCAGTGGCACGTGTTGACAGATCAACAAAATCTGAAGCACTGGCCATGGCCGCGGTGATGTTGAATCTTAAAGGGATCTGGGTTGGTCCGGCTGTTACACCAAATGGCACAACGTGTATTCCGGTTGACGTGCGCATATACCAGCGAACGATACTTGGGTTTACAGCACTATTGGTTTCGCTGACGATCACACCAGAGGCCGCAGCGATTCCTGTTCCTGCAGGGTTTGTGATATTTAGTCGGTTGCTGTTAAGGTCAAATATTAAAGTATTTAAGGCTAAAATCCCTGTGAAGTTACTTTGCCCCCCAACAGTGGTTGAATTCACAGCCAACTGCTTGGTGCCTGATCCTGAAAGAGTGAGGTGGTAAAAAGCGCTTGGGTTTGCACCGCCAATGGTTTGGTTTGCACCGTTCAGTACCACCGCACCTCCATCGGTTGTGAAGGCCACGTTGGCAGAGTTATTGATCCAATTGCCTCCCAGTGTAATGGAAGAGGAAGAAGAAGGAGTGATCAAACCATTGGATGTGCTGGAATAATTGCCTGCAGCACCATTGATCACAATTTGGCCGCCTCCTGAAAAAACGATCCTTGCTCCCTGGTTAATGAGACCTTGGGATAAAACTAAAGAAGTATTGACAAATAATATTAATGTGAAAATGAATTTCATTCAGCTGGATTTTCAGAAGGTATTAATGGTTTGATGGTTTGTCTTTTA
>DAISHL010000339.1:0-3002 GCA_036822555.1 Bacteroidota bacterium
AAAAGTACTTGTTTTTGCTAGTAAAAGTCTATTCGATGGGCAATGGGTTTATTGGTTATAGTGCAAATATAGACCAAAATGACATAAATGCAAACTTTGTTGGTGTTAAAACAACTTTTAGCTGAGTAAAATGTTCATTTAATTGAGGGAAATGCGCCCCCTTAGTTTAAAAATTAGCTCTAATTTTGTTAAATACATGGCAGAAATCACTGATATTTCCAAGGTAAGTCCCAAAACGCATATTATTATTAAAGGTGCGCGGCTTCATAATTTAAAGAACATAGATGTTGTGATCCCGCGCAACAAACTGGTGGTGATCACAGGTCTTTCGGGATCTGGTAAATCAACCCTGGCGTTTGACACCTTGTTTGCGGAGGGCCAAAGGAGATATGTGGAGAGTTTGTCTGCCTACGCACGTCAGTTCTTGGGACGACTAGAAAAGCCCCAGGTGGAATACATTAAAGGGATCTCTCCTGCCATTGCCATTGAGCAAAAGGTGGTGTCGCGCAATCCGCGTTCAACCGTTGGTACTGTTACAGAAATTTATGATTACTTAAAACTGCTCTTTGCCAGAATTGGCAAAACATATAGCCCGGTGAGCGGTAAGTTAGTGAAGAGACACCGTGGGACCGATGTGGTGGATTTTATCATGCAGTTGCCGATTGATTCACGTGTGTTGATCGCTGTATCCTTAAAAGAAAAGAAGGACAGAACGGTGTCAAAGCAATTGGAATTGCTGAACCAGCAAGGTTTTTCGAGGGTATTATTGGATGGAGCTGTTGTAAAGATTTCAGATCTTGAATTAAAGAAATTAAAAAAGAATGCCGAGATAAAATTGCTGGTAGACAGAATCACTGTTCAGCAAAACGATGAGGATCTGATGAACAGATGTTCTGACAGTGTGCAAACGGCCTTTTATGAAGGTAATGGTGAATGCGATGTGTTGGTAGAATCTGAAAGCGGCAAAACAAAAGAACATCATTTCAGTAATCTGTTTGAAGCAGATGGTATGTCGTTTGAAGAACCAAGTGTGAATTTTTTCTCTTTCAATAATCCAATTGGCGCGTGTAAAACGTGTGAAGGATTTGGAAGCATTATTGGAATTGATCCGGATCTGGTTATCCCAAACAAAAGTGCCAGTGTTTTTGATAACGCCGTGGCTTGCTGGAATGGCGAGACCATGAGTTATTATAAGAATCAATTGGTAAAAAGCGCACATAAATTTAATTTTCCGGTACATAAACCCATTGTTGAATTAACTAAAGCGCAATACGATCTGCTTTGGAAAGGCAACGAACATTTTGAGGGTATCAATGCTTTTTTTAAAATGCTGGAAAAAGAAAGTTACAAGATACAGTATCGAGTAATGTTGGCGCGTTACAGGGGTAAGACCAATTGTCCTGATTGTGAAGGAACACGTTTAAGGAAGGATGCGAATTATGTGAAGATTGGGGAGATGTGTTTGCGAGATATTATTTTAATGCCTGTTTCGGAAGCACAGCAGTTTTTTAAGAATTTAAAATTGTCAGAGTCAGATGAAAAAATTGCAAAGCGTTTGTTGATAGAGATCAATAACCGTTTACAATATTTGATGGATGTTGGTTTGAATTATTTATCGTTGAATCGTGTGGCAAACACCTTAAGCGGAGGAGAGAGTCAGCGTATTAATTTGGCAACACAACTAGGCAGTAGTTTGGTTGGAAGTTTATACATTTTAGATGAACCAAGTATTGGATTGCATTCACGAGATACCGAACGATTGATAAAAGTGTTGCGCGAATTGCAGCGACAAGGTAATACAGTAATTGTGGTAGAACATGATGAAGAGATCATGCGTGCTGCGGATGTGCTGATAGATATTGGTCCGGAAGCCGGAACCAATGGAGGGCGACTGGTATTCCAGGGCAAGCATAATGAGTTGGTAAGAAGCAAGGAGAGTTATACTGCAAAATATCTGACTGGGCAATTAAAGATCGATGTGCCTTTTTCGCGGAGAAAATTCAAGGAATACATAGAAGTAAAAGATGTTGCATACAACAATTTAAAAAATGTAAGTGTAAAATTTCCGTTGAACATGTTATGTTGTGTTACCGGCGTTAGTGGTTCAGGAAAGTCAACACTGGTTAAGAAAGCACTGGTACCTCGCTTGCAAAAATATCTGGAGGGATACTTTGAGAATGTAGACCATTCAACAATCATTGGTGGCAGTTTAAAACAGATTAAGCAGGTAGAATATGTTGACCAGAACCCAATTGGTAAATCATCGAGGAGTAATCCTGTGACCTATACCAAAGCCTATGATGAGATCAGGAATTTGTTCAGTGAGCAAGGTTTGGCAAAATTGAGAGGTTATAAGGCAGGGCATTTCAGTTTTAATGTGGATGGCGGACGATGTGAGATGTGCCAGGGAGAGGGAACCATAACAGTGGAAATGCAATTCATGGCGGATATTCAGTTGCCATGTGAATCATGCAAGGGGAAGCGATTTAAGTCTGATACCTTGGAGATCCTGTACAGAGGAAAGACTATTGCGGATATTCTTGATCTGACCATTGACGAGGCCATTGAGTTTTTTGGAGCAGACAATAAGAACAGAACTGCTGTTAAGATCGTTGAAAAATTAAAGCCATTGCAAGATGTAGGATTGGGATACGTTCATTTGGGCCAAAGCAGCAGTACCTTAAGTGGTGGTGAGGCACAGCGTATTAAGCTTGCTACATTTTTATCAATGGCCAGTGGAAACAATCCGGTTTTATTTGTGTTTGATGAGCCAACCACGGGTCTGCACTTTCATGATGTGGCCAAGTTATTAAGATCGTTTGAAGCATTGATCAATAAAGGACATTCTATTTTGGTAATTGAGCATAATTTGGATGTGATCAAATGCGCAGATTGGGTGATAGACCTTGGACCTGAAAGCGGAGAAGAAGGCGGTTACGCGGTTAGAGAAGGCACCCCGGAAGCTCTAGTAAAAAGCATATAGAGTATTACTGGAATATATT
>DAISHL010000340.1:0-2992 GCA_036822555.1 Bacteroidota bacterium
ACCAACAATAAAATTGTGATGGGGCCTTGGGTTCACGGAGGCTGGAGCCGAGGCGAAGGTTCCTATTTAGGGAACGTTAGGTTTGGAGCCAGAACATCCCTATACTATCAAAAGAATATTGAAGAGAAATTCTTCAATTACCATTTAAAGAATAAAGGCACCGTGAATGACCTGCCTGAGGCCAGCATTTTTTTTACAGGAGAGAACACATGGAAAATCTTTGACACCTGGCCCCCATCAAATATAACACCTACCCCACTTTATTTGGGTGATGATGAAAAATTAAACTTTGAAAAACCAACAGTAATGACATCCAATAGTCGCTATGTGAGTGACCCAAAGAAACCGGTACCATACACAGAAGACATTCATCTGGGAAGAACAAGGGAATACATGACAGATGACCAGCGTTTTGCTGCGCGCAGGCCTGATGTTCTTACCTACAAGACCGGAATACTTGAGTCGGATGTAACCCTGGCCGGCACTGTTAAAGCGGTGCTTAAGACCTCCATTTCCACCACCGATGTAGATTTTGTTGTTAAACTGATAGATGTTTTTCCTGATGATTTTAAATATGACAGCGCTTATTGTTGCAAGGGTGTGTCAAATGAAGTTGAATTAGGCGGTTATCAGATGCTGGTGCGCGGTGAAATAATGAGAGGCCGTTACAGAAAAAGTTTTGAGAATCCTTCCGCTTTTCAACCCGGAGTTATTGAAGATGTAAGCTTCAACCTGCCGGATGTTGCGCACACATTTAAAAAAGGTCATCGCATCATGGTACAGATCCAAAGCAGCTGGTTCCCTTTATTTGACAGGAATCCGCAACAGTTCGTGAATATTTACACCTGCGAGAACAAAGACTTTATTCCATGTGAAATTTACATTCACCACAACAAAAACAACGCCTCTTATATAGAGCTACCGGTGATGAAATAAAAAACCGTAACTTTGTGGCATGATCCAAACAGTTATTGCCATTGCCTCGCTGATCATTGCTGTAGTGTTTATACTTAAAAAAGTGTTTAAACCTACTGTAAAATCAAACTGTGACAAAAACTGTTCTTGCCATTAATTGCATGCAAATACTTTCAAGAGATCAAATAAGGTTTGCCGACGAATATACCATTCAGAACGAACCAATTGCTTCCATTGACCTGATGGAAAGAGCTGCCAGGGCATGCACCATGAAAATCGTTAAAAACTTAACGGACGACGAACCCGTTCTTGTTTTTTGCGGCATGGGCAACAATGGCGGTGATGGTTTAGCTATTGCCAGAATGCTAATTGAGCGATCTTAAGCATGCCAGGTTTTTATAGTGAAACATGCTGAAAATTTCAGTGTGGATGCCGCCATTAATCATGAACGACTGATGGTATTAAAACCTGAATGTGTAGTTCATATTCAATCTGAAAGCGACTTAAACACCATTCAAATTCCGGGCAATGCCGTGCTGGTTGATGCAATGCTTGGTACAGGCTTGAATAAACCTGTAGACGGATTGCTCAAAAGTACAATCGATCTCATAAATGAGCACCCGAATTTTGTATTCAGCATCGATTGTCCGAGCGGCATTTATTGTGACAAAGCGAATGATCCGGAGGACAGCATTATACATTCATCCTTGACATTAACGTTCCAGTATCCAAAGCTTTCGTTCCTGTTCGCCCAAAACAAAAAAGCTGTTCCTCAGTTTGATGTATTGAACATTGGACTTCACCCTGATCTTCTGCGCCTTGTTCAAACCGATAAGTTTTATCTT
Source organism: Bacteroidota bacterium (assembly GCA_036822555.1). Taxonomy (GTDB): domain Bacteria; phylum Bacteroidota; class Bacteroidia; order B-17B0; family Aurantibacillaceae; genus Aurantibacillus. The sequence goes on from DAISHL010000340.1 coordinate 1,761, forward strand.
ACCAAAGAATCGATCAAGCGCATCATTAAAAAGCGTGATAAATTCTCTCATAAGGGGAGCTTTGGACATGCCTTATTGATAGCCGGAAGTAACACCATGAGGGGCGCAGCATTGATCGCCTCCAAAGCATGTTTAAGAAGTGGTGCCGGATTGCTGACCCTGCACTCAACAGCCAAGGTCGTTGATGCACTTACTGTTTCTGTTCCTGAATGCATGAGTATAACAGATGTCAATGCAGACCAAATAAGTGAAACAGGAACCTTAGAAAACTATGATGTGATCGGAATTGGTCCTGGTTTAGGCACCCATGAGGAAACACAAACGGTATTGAAAAAATTGTTTCATTATGCGAAATGCTCTCTGGTGATAGATGCCGATGCATTGAATATACTTTCTGAAAACAAAACCTGGCTTGCCTTTATGCCTACCGAAAGCATTCTGACGCCACATCCTAAAGAATTTGACAGATTAACGCATCATCATAACAATGACCTTGAACGGTATGAAACCGCAAAGCGATTCGCCATGGACAACACATGCATACTTGTGCTAAAAGGCGCGCATACGGTGGTTTGTATGCCGGATGGCTCTTCCTATTTTAACAGCAGTGGAAATCCTGGCCTTGCTAAAGGAGGCAGTGGCGATGCACTAACCGGAATCATTACCGGATTGTTAGCAAGAGGTTATGCTCCAAATCACGCAACAATTTTAGGTGTTTATTTGCATGGTTTAGCTGCTGATTTAACACTCAATAAAAACCATGTAGAATCCTTATTAATTACTGATGTAATTGAAAAATTACCAAAAGCTTTTCATGGTTTACGTGTTGCTCAATTATCAGATATTCACTCCGGTAGTTTCTTTAATAAAACAGCTGTAAAAGGTGGAGTTGAAATGGCTTTATCTGAAAAGCCAGATATCATTTTCTTTACAGGTGATTTGGTAAATAATAAAGCAAGCGAAGTAGAGGATTACATTTCTATTTTCGATAAACTGAAAGCACCGCTTGGAGTATATAGCGTAACAGGCAACCACGATTATGGCGATTATGTTGCTTGGTTTTCACAAGAACAAAAGCAGAAGAACTTTAAGAACCTAATGGAAGCACATCGTTTATTAGGTTTTAATTTATTGATGAATGAAAATAAGTTAATTAATTTGAATGGTGATCACCTTGCGATTTTAGGTATAGAAATTTGGGGGGCAGGAAGATTTGCTAAGTACGGAAAGTT
>DAISHL010000341.1:0-2986 GCA_036822555.1 Bacteroidota bacterium
CTTCAACCCCAGTAAGTTTGGTTCCGGTATAAAAATAACCAAGGTTGGGATCTAGCTCCTTCAGCGTGTCGATGGTAATACCGTCACTCAAAGTTACAAAGGCTCCTTTTACAAATGCTTTTTCAGGCGTGCTGTAATCAAAATCACCAAAGTAAGGCACCGAAGTGGACAGCAATACATACGGTGTTCCTCCGGTTTCAATACCACCTTCTACTACCAGTTTTTGCTTGTATTCCGGCAGTTTCACGTTCACATCCTTACGACATGAGGAAAGGAAAAACATCAAACTTATTACTATATATATTCCTACTTTCATTAAAATTTAAAATTCCATGTAAAGCTTGGCAGTATCGGGAATAAGGACACTTGCTTTGCTCCCACCTTTAATGTACCGTTTGTAAAATCACCTTCGCGTGTAAAATAAATAAAGTAAGGATTATACCTGTTGTACACATTGAACACACTTAATGTAAAACTGTTACTGAAATTACGGGCCCATTTTTTGGTGACCTCTATGTTCGTTGTATCCTTTCCTTCAAGGGTATATTGCTCAACTAATTTCTTTCTTTTCTTATCCAGTTTTTTCTCGCGATCTGGTGTAAAGGTCACATTCACATCCATCCTGTGGTAAGGAATGAATTGATAGGAATTTCGCAATCCGTAATCGTGACTTTGACTGCCTTCGAACAAAAAGAACCCGTTAGGCAATGTTCCTCTGTTGCCACTGCCATATACCCACACAGCCCCAAAATTCCATTGCTTGTTCATGTCGTATGTAAGCACTATTGATGCATCATGTCGTCTGTCGTATTTCGCCAAAAACTTTCTTCCGAAATTGATCTCATCAAATTGTCGCCAGGTCCACGATAAGGTATAACCTATCCATCCGGTGAATTTACCCTTGCTTTTCTTCACAAAGAATTCAGCGCCATAGGCCCATCCTTTTCCATAGGTGAAGGCATTATCGGGATTGTCGTACACATTATCGCTTTGCTGTGCGCCTTCTTTGTATTCGATCTGATTCGACATGGTCTTGTAATACACTTCAATGCTTGTTTCATACGAATTATCAGCAAAGTTCTTAAAAATACCCATAGCATACTGATCACCAATCTGCGGCTTGATCTCCTCCGTACAAGGCATCCACACATCTGTAGGTAAACTCAAGGAGGAGATGGTTGCCAAATGTATGAACTGGTAATTACGCGTGTAGGATGCTTTAATGGAAGTGGAAGGATTGATACCATAACGCACAGAAGCTCGTGGTTCAAGCCCATCATAATTCACCACGGTCTCATTCTTCTTATACGTGACCGTATCATTGATCACGCCGAAGGAATTCTTATTGTAGCGTGTAAATGGACCTATTTGCGTGAAATTGGTATACCTTAAACCAATGTTGATTTTTATTTTTTGAGTTAACTCCCAATCATCACCAATATAAATGGCCGCATCGTGTGAATACAATTTGATGATCTTCCCCAGGTCAAACGTTGTTTCTCCCTGTTTGGCACTCACGTTGGTTGGAGTGAAAATATGATAGATGTAGTTCACTCCGGCCTTTACATTGTGACGTGAGTTAGGGAAATAATTAAGGTCGTATTTTAAATTGAAATCGCGTATGCCCGACTTGATCTTGAATTCAAAATCATCCTGGGTAGCGCCAAAACTAAAATCGTAGTTAGAGAAAACAGCAGTGGTGTTTGAGAATAATTTCGGATTAAAGATGTGATTCCAGCGCAAACTGGCAGTAGTATTGCCCCAAGGTATGCGTGTTCTGAAATCAGATTCACCATCTGTAAAATCAAAAATGTCCTTCCCGTGATAGGTGCTAAAGAATAATCTGTTCTTATCATTGATGATGTAATTGAACTTGGCGTTGAAATCATAAAAGAAATACGAGGTGCCTTTGAAATCACTTTTATCGAGCCATGGCTTGGCAAGCACATCCACATAGGTTCTGCGTGCACTGATGATAAAGGAAGATCTGTTCTTTACGATCGGTCCTTGTATAGTCAAGCGTGAGGCAATAACACCAATACCACCATCCACCTCAAAGTTTTGATTGTTGCCATCTTTCATTGAAATGTCAAGCACTGCAGACAATCGTCCGCCATATTGCGCGGGCATACCACCTTTGATCAAGTTCACATTCTTAATGGCATCACCATTGAATACCGAAAAGAACCCCATGAGATGAGACGCATTGTACACATTGGCCTCATCCAGCAATATCAAATTCTGATCCGGCCCTCAAACCCTCACATAAAATCCTGTATTTACGTCGCCCGCATTATTTCAACCGGGAAATAACTGTATGGTTTTTAGAATATCAACCTCCCCCATGAAGGCCGGTATTTTCTTGATCTCGGCCATATCCAGACTCACCGCACTCATTTGTGTGCTTTTCACATTCTCCTCGTTTCCTTTGGCGGTCACTTCAATCTCATCGAGTTGTTTGTCACTGCTTTTTAATTTAATGTTCAGAGATTGATTGGATGACAGGTCTATGCTTCTTGTAAATGTGGTATACCCCACCAATTGACACACCAAGGTGTATTTGCCTTTTGGTGCATTGATGGAATAAAAACCATACACATTGGTTGAGGCCGCCTTTTTATTCTCTTGAAGATAAACAGTAACGCCAATCAATGATTCTCCATTGGAGGCATCGGAAACACTGCCGCTGATAGAGAAGTTCTGCGAGAACACACCCCATGCACTGCACAAGAAAGCAAGAAAGATATGAAAGCGTTTGGCCATTCAGACACTCCTATGGATGATATTTGTCGATCAGGTAAATGAGTGTTCCTATTGCTGCGGCACCCAATTCCAATTCACGCTTATGCACTTTATCAAAGGTGTCATCAGAGGTATGATGAATATCAAAATAACGTTGTGTATCCGGTTCAAATCCTATGCAAGGCACACCTTGCTTTTCAAGCGGACCAATATCAGCGCCGCCGCCACCTTTTTTGATCTGCTC
>DAISHL010000342.1:0-1484 GCA_036822555.1 Bacteroidota bacterium
GGGGCGTGGGACGGAAAGTATGTAAGCAACACTTTTCATTTCATAGAGAAACATGGTTACAATGCGGTGCTAATCGAAGGTGATGGCGCAAAAATGACCGATCTGGTAAAGAATACGCAACAATTTGGTGAAAAAGTGAAATGTATCAATGCGTTTGTTGAGCCATCCGGAAATAACACGCTCGATAACATTCTGAGTACAACACCTATTCCTGTTGATTTTGATCTTTTGTCTATCGTTATTGACGGGTTGGATTATTACATATTGGAGTCCTTAGTGAAGTATCAACCCAAAGATGTCATCATTGAGATCAATATTAAAATAAAGCCGGGCAAGAAAATCCTACATGATAGAAATGAAAAAGCTTATGCGTGGGGAGTTTCAGGAAGTAGTATTGATGCGATCACTGAATTAGCTCACAGGAAAGGATATGTGTTAATTGCAAACGTTGCCTGCAATGCTATTTATGTAAAAAAGGAATTTTTACATAAGTATTTTGATAAGGAACCATCTACTTTTGAAGCATATACCTACGAATCTTTTGATGTAAGCGAATTAAGTTTTAAAGAAAGTAAATACAAAGGGCCGAACTATTTCTTACGAAAGCTTCTCGGCTATCCATTACAGTTGTTTCGTTCTACCGAAAAATAAAGAATGGTTAAAAGATATCCAAGAATAACCATTGTTACCCCCACCTTGAATCAGGGTCAGTTTATTGAACGGACCATCAGATCTGTCTTGGATCAGAACTATCCTAACCTGCAATATATCATTATTGACGGAGGCAGCACAGACGAAACACTTTCCATCATACGTAAATATGAATCATCAATAGATTTCTGGATATCAGAAAAGGACAAAGGTCAGAGTGATGCGATAAACAAAGGTTTGGAAAAAATGAATGGGGAGATCTTTAATTGGCTGAATAGCGATGATGCCTTAGCGCCAAATGCTCTTTTCAAGATTGCCGAAGTATTTCAATCGGACAAAGCATGCACTTTGGTAATTGGGCAGGTGAGTTTCTATACAAAGGAAGATAAATATGGGCTGAATGGTAAAGTTGTTTTTAACGAAGATGAGCTAACATTCGCTTTAGGTCAGGTTAATCAGCCGGCTATGTATTATAGATCAGACGTATTAAAAAAAATTGGTAATTTGAATGAGAATTTGCATTACTGTATGGATGTGGAATTGTGGTTGAGATATATTTTGAATTATGGAACTCGTGGTATAAGACAGTTGAATGAAGTTGTGGCCGAGTTCTTGTTTCATCCCGATTCAAAAACGGTATCAAAACCTGAGAATTTTGAGAAGGAAAGAAAGGAAATTTATAATAGGATTTTCAATTACTATTCTGGGCAGAGAATAAATGTTGGATCCTCAGGATTGCCAGTTCAGCAGTCAATAAGAATAAGTAAGGCAAAAAATTATTATAGGCTATGGCAAAGTGATGTTATGGCAATAAAAGGAGATAAGGGTGCGGC
>DAISHL010000342.1:1494-2971 GCA_036822555.1 Bacteroidota bacterium
GAATTGCGAAGGGAGTTGGCTGTAGTAAAAAACATATTGATATAAATGTAGATCCAATGGCTGGTTGTTTTGTTACCGGTGGAGCCGGTTTTATTGGTGCCCATGTTACACATCATTTAGTGGCGAGTGGTCATAAGGTAGTAGTAATAGACGATCTAAGTGGAGGATTTAAAGAGAATGTGAATAGTGCCGCTGATTTTAAAGAGATATCGATCTTAGATCATAATAGATTGGCAGAACTTTTTATTGAGTATAAATTTGACTATGTCTTTCATTTGGCGGCATACGCAGCTGAAGGGTTAAGCCATTTTATCAAAAGGTTCAATTACAGTAATAATCTTATTGGCAGTGTTAATCTGATCAATGAATCGGTGAAACATAAAATAAAATGTTTTGTATTCACTTCTTCTATTGCTGTTTATGGTAATTTGCCATCGCCTATGGATGAGAGTGTGACCCCGATTCCGGTGGATCCATATGGTATTGCAAAGTGGTCAGTAGAGCAGGAACTAAGGGTGAGTAAAGAAATGTTTGGGCTGAACTATATTATTTTCAGACCACATAACGTTTACGGAGAATATCAAAATTTGGGGGACAGATACAGAAATGTTGTTGGTATATTCATGAATCAGCTGATGCAGGATAAACCTCTGACGATTTTCGGTGATGGAAAACAAACACGCGCGTTCAGTTACATTGGAGATGTGGCGCCCTACATTACGGACTCTATCAATATTCCTGAGGCATACAATGAAGTATTTAATATAGGCGCTGATAAAGATTATACAGTAAATGAACTTGCCAATGTTGTAATGAAAGCAATGGGTAAAGAAGGGATGATCCGATATGTTGAAGCAAGGCACGAAGCAGTGCATTCGTATGCAAATCATGATAAAGCAAAACGCGTATTTGGAATGAGTGAAGGAACCACCTTAACGGATGGCATTCAGCGTATGGCACAATGGGCTATGAAATCGGGGGTTAAAAGCAGTAAAAAATTCAATGAGATCGAGATCCAAGATAAACTTCCGGCCTTGTGGAGAGAGAGTTTCTGATGAATAGTTCGAGATAATGAAACAAGACACCGATATAAATTGCCCTGTTTGCAGATCAAATGCAGCGTTTGCTTACGATGTTGAAACAAAAAAAGTTCAACAAGGCTTGGAGCAGATCTTTGGTTCAGCTGTGCCTGATCATATATTTGAACATAACTATAGCATTTACAAATGCCCTGAGTGTAGTTTGGAATTTGCCGGGCCATTAATTCCGGGCAGCAAATCATTTTACGACTTTCTTACACAACAAAATGGGTATTACTCTGATTATAGGCCTGAATATAAAATTGTGTGGGATTACCTAAGCACACGAAAAGGCAATACAAAGATCATGGATGTTGGATGTGGTGATGGTAGTTTTTTAAAGGGAACACTTGATATTCCCGGAGTAAAGGCCATTGGAATAGATACGACCTTGGAAA
>DAISHL010000343.1:0-2962 GCA_036822555.1 Bacteroidota bacterium
GGATCCCAGTAATTTATAATTGTAATAAATGAAGGCATTCTCATTGATTGGTGAAACAAAAGGTCTGTTGCTCACATCTTTCTTTTCTATTAGATTCTCGTAAAAATTATAATTAAGATAACGGTACTGGTTAAAACTAAAATTTCTGCTTGAACCACTTACCTTACTGCTTAACATCACCTCCTTGATGTCGTTGGGTTGCTTAAAGTAGAATTCACTTTGGCTCTCAGAAAGGTATACAACACCAAGGAGAGAACTTGAATCCTTGATGTTCTTATTTGCCATTTTGATCAGTTTCATAGTGCCTTTAGAGATATGCTTTAACCTTTGTAAACCCTTGATATAGGTATTGCACGAATAATCTTCAACCTGATCACGGTAATATTTACGTTTTTTAATGGCTTTTCTGATGATGATGTCAGCCGGATTCTCACCCGCGTTCACTTCAACCTCCTTTAATGCCACTCCTTCAACAGAAAGCTGAACATTAAGTTGCATATGGTTTGTAACACTAATGGTGCGTTGCAATTTAGTATAGCCAACATATTGAAAGATTATCTCATAAGTACCTTCCTTCAGCTTTAAGGTATAATAACCATCTTCATTACAACTGGTGCCAATGCTTGTACCTTTGATATACACGGTAGCAAATGGTAAGGCTTCATTGCTTTTATCGGTGATCCTGCCGCTAAGCACATATTGTTGCGCGTTTGCACCAATAAAAATCAAGAGGAAAAAAAGAAAAAACAGCCTTGACCTCATTTTTTCTCAAAGGTTGTGAATGCGTATGAATTATTATTGTCACCCATTCGTAGTGCTTTTTGCCTGGTTTCTTCGCTTTTGTCTCTAACTTCACGACTCTCCCAGCCATCCCCAAGATCGCACTCATAATCATAAAAACAAACCAGCCTGCCGTTGTATATCAAACCATATCCTTTAGGTGGCTTGTTGTCATGCTCGTGGATCTTCGGCAAGCCATTTGGGAAATCATATTTCTGATGATAGATTGGGTGGTTAAAAGGCAATTCCACCAGATCATGTTCAGGGAATACTTTCTTTAACTGTAGCCTGATGAACTGATCCATTCCGTAATTATCACTAATATGAAGGAATCCCCCGGCCATTAAATAATTGCGAAGGTTTTCAGCTTCTGAAGTATTGAAGATCACATTCCCGTGTCCGGTCATATGAATGAAAGGATAATTGAAAAGTTCGGCACTGCCAACATCAACAATAGCCTGTTCTGGATTAATGTTTGTTTTTAAATTGGTATTGCAAAACTTAATAAGATTAGGAAGAGAGGTCTCCAGATTGGCATACCAGTCGCCACCACCATTGTATTTTAAAACAGCGATCTGAAATGAATATGTGGGTGGATTGCGGAATGAATATGCGCAACAAAGGACAAGGATCGCAAGGATATATAATTTCAGGAGCCTCATTTTCACACCTAAATTTAGGCATTTTTATAAAACTGAACCAGATTTACTGCTTGCCTGGCCTCAAGAACATCATGCACCCTTAGGATGGATGCGCCATTGAGCAAGGCAATAGTGTTCAATACAGTGGTACCATTTAATGCTGTAACAGGATTTGTTTGTATCACTTTGTTGATCATACTTTTTCTGGATACCCCGGCCAAAATGGGATAGCCAAAAGCTATCAGAGGGTCGAACCCTTTGAGCAATTGATAATTATGCAAAGTTGTCTTTCCAAAACCAAAGCCCGGATCTATGATGATCTTATCAAATCCTTTAGCGGTCAATTGTTTTATTTTCTGATCGAAATATTGAGCAACTTCTATTGTTATGTTCGAATAGGCAGGGTCTATCTGCATCGTTTCCGGCTCACCTTTCATGTGCATCATGATGTATGGAACATCAAGCTCAGCAATGGTATCAAACATGAGGCTGTCCTTTTCTCCACCGGAAATGTCATTAATGATATCTGCCCCTAAGGCTATCGATCGTTTGGCAACCGAACTTCTGTATGTATCTACAGATATCAAAACATCCTTAAACCTGGCCCTGATCTGTTTAAGAGGTTCCTCCAATCGTTGCCATTCCTCTTCCACTGATATCTCCTTCGACCCCGGTCGTGAACTTGCAGCACCCAGATCAATGATATCTGCGCCGGCTTTAAGTTTTAAATCTACATCAGCTAAAATATCATTAAGAGAATCGAATTTTCCACCATCGTAAAAACTGTCAGGCGTCAAATTAACAATCGCCATGATCAATGGCTGTTTAAAATTTATTGATTTTGAATTGATGTTATACTCCATTAAAATTGTTAACTTTAGGACATATGGAAAAGACTTCTTCTCAATACGACACTGCCATAAAACAATGCAAAGATATCTTTTTAAAGAAAATGAAAGACTATGGCACAGCATGGCGTAATCTTAGACCCACTTCTTTAACAGATCAAATATTCATAAAGGCTCAGCGCATTAAAAGCATTGAGGAAAAAGGAACCCAAAAAGTAGGGGATGATATCAAAGGTGAATATATTGGGATCATCAATTATTGCATCATTGCGTTGATACAGATTGAGTTAAAGAATGATGACAGGATGGAATTGCCTTATGAAGAGGTAGAAAAACTATACAACAGATATGCCACTGCGACAAAGAAATTGATGGAAGACAAGAACCATGATTACGGAGAGGCATGGCGTGACATGCGCTTGAGTAGTTTAACAGATCTAATATTAATGAAGATCTTCAGGGTAAAGCAGATAGAAGACAATAAGGGACAAACAATTATTAGCGAAGGGGTGGATGCTAACTATATGGACATGCTCAATTATAGTGTGTTTGCTTTGATAAAAATAAATGAATAGAAGTCATCTCGTCATATTTACTTTTTTCTTTTATTACATTGGACTTTCATCTATTGATAGTCTAAAGATCAAGCTGAGTAAGGCATCTTCTGATAGTGCGCGCTTTGAAATTTTGTTT
>DAISHL010000344.1:0-2960 GCA_036822555.1 Bacteroidota bacterium
TATGGCAAAGACAGGTCGAATAATGAGAAGGCAATGACACACATCAAATTGCTTAACACCAGCAACAATGAAGAGATCAGAAAAGCTGCTTATACAGATCTGGTGAAGATGGGCATTAAGGCCATGTCTGCGCTGGAAGAGTTCTATAATGACCCTAAGAATATCACCGAGTCTGATTACTCCGGAGAATATACCATTGATAATGCTTATGAGGAGATAAAGACCAATAATAACATTGGAGAAAGCAGCACTGCTGAAGACATTGTGACCATTGACAATAGCTATACCATGGGAGGCACTTACAATTTCACAAAGCTTGAAGTGAAAACGGAATATGGTTCATTGAGTATCCCTAAAGAAAAGATCAGATCTATAGACATTTTCATCAGCAGTGGAAATGGCGGTGGTGAAATGTTCTTTAAATTGATGGCCAATAAACATATCAGCGGCAACAATAATGGCGGTTGGTATAAAACAGGCATTACCTTAAAGGCCGGGCAAAAATTCTCAATGTCAGCCACCGGTGAGGTTACACTGGCAAGTTTAAGCAATGGCGTATACAAGCCCGACGGCAGCAACAAAGCCTCTGGAGGAACAGATTATGTTGGCGGTGGCGAAGGTGAAGGGGCCGGTAACTACCCAACCTACGGTATGCGTGTGTATAAAATTGGCGATAATTCCTATGAGAACTTAAAGGCTGGTGCAAAATTCAACGGTACGGCCAAAACCAGCGGCATGTTGTATATTTCCATTTATGAAACAGTATACAATGCCAATAACAAAGGATCTTATAACGTAAAGATCAACGTAAACAAATAACAAATACATGCGCATGAAATGTAAAGCCTTTCGTTTTCTGATCATTGTAATGATGCCATTGTTTGGGCACACACAGAGTGGCATGCTTGATCTTTCCTTTGGTAGCAATGGTATTGCCACAGCAAGTTTTGCCCTGGCACAGGCAGATAAAATAAAAGATATTGCCATTCAGGCCGATGGTAAAATTATAGCTGTGGGCGTAAACACAGATGGGTCAAGTTCAGAAGAAAAGATAGCCATTGCACGTTTCAATTCAAATGGCACATTGGACAATACGTTTGGAACAAATGGATTGGTGACAACTGCAACATTCTCTAATTTCAATTCCACCGGAGTGGCAGTTGCTTTACAGTCCGATGGCAAGATCGTAGTTGGTGCCCATGCCAATTACAGCGGCACATTAACAGCGCTGAACGGTTATTTTATGGCATTGCGCTATAATACCAACGGTACCTTGGATAATACCTTTGGTTCCAATGGCATCGCTGTCTATCAACCAAGTGTTGCCACCGATCCGGAAATTGATGCCTCTGATGTATTGATACAAAGCGATGGCAAGATCATCGTTTGTGGCACTGCCTATATCAATACGGTTTCAGACATGTTATTCGTGAGGTTCAATTCCAATGGCAGTATTGACAATGCTTTTGGGAACAGTGGCGTTGCCACCTACTCTACCCCAACCGGAGATGGAGGAGCTCAGGCCATGGCACAACGTACAGATGGCAAGATCGTGTTTTGTGGATTTATTGATCAACAAACCTATAATGATGCGGTGATAGGACGATTGAACACAAATGGCACACTTGATGCAAGCTTTGGTACAGGTGGTATGACAATTCCAATGACCACAGCATCTACAGCCTTTTTAAACATTCAATTAGAAAACAACAATAACATTGTAGTGTGTGGCGCCAATGATAATGGCGCTTTGATCGCCAAATTTGATGCCAATGGTCAGATCTTTTCAGGCTTTGGCACTAATGGTATGATGATCACCGCCATTGGTGCACAGCAAGATGCCACCTTTACAGACCTGGCCATCCAAACCGATGGAAAGATCGTTGCCGGAGGCTTTTCAGATGGCGCCTTCGCCTTTTTAAGAGCAACTTCACTTGGCGTAACAGACAATGGATTTGGTTTAAATGGAGTTGTACAAACAACCTTGAGCGGAGGGGTTGGCTCAGATGCCTGGGGAGTGGAAATTCAAACAGATGGAAAAATTGTTTTGGGAGGTACGAATATCACAGCCAATCCAACCAACTTCATGACCTTTTCTGTTGCCAGATATCTTGGAGCCATCAATACCACTAGCACCCTTGAACCCAACCTTACTTCGTTGGTTCGCATATATCCAAACCCGGCAAAAGAATCTCTCAGTATCGAATGTGATCAATGCTCAACAGATGATGTGAATGTAACGATCCATGACATGAGCGGAAAACTGATCAGAACGTTTATAAACACATCCACGCATCAACACGTTGATGTTAGAGGGCTTCAGGAAGGGATCTATCAACTTCGCATCTCCTCAAAGAACAACAGTAGCTACCATAAACTGATCATCAGCAAATAATCGTATTATTCCTTGATCGCTTTCACGCGTGTGAATGCAAACAGTATAAGTGCGCTAAAGATCACTGACATGTAACCTAAATAAGGGTAGTTGGAAAGTGTACCCGTTTCACTTTGCACCACAATAAATCCTCCTACCAATGATGCAAGTGAAGTACCGAATTGCTGAATACTTGAATTAATGATCAAGAACGCGCCCCTGATCTTAGGTTCAACGGTTGATGTAACATGTGCCATCCCCACGATCATTCTTGATCCGCTGAAAATAAAGAACGTGGCAGTGAAACACAGCAGGATTATTGTGTTTTGAGTATGAAGATTTGGAATGCCGATGAGAGGAATGATCGATAGAATACTTAACACAAACAATACTTTAAACCTTCCGATCTTGTCTCTTAATTTTCCGATCATTGGAGAAGAGAATGCACTTAACGTACCCCCTACTTTATAGATCAAAGGCACTGTGGTCTTGTAATCAAACCCTAAGTTCTTTGTAAAATAATCTGTAAGAAAAGGATTGATCAAAAAGTGTGAAGGCATGGTTATAAATGTGAGCAACAAGGCTC
>DAISHL010000345.1:0-2943 GCA_036822555.1 Bacteroidota bacterium
AAATGATCTCCTATGTAAAAGTTGTTCGGATTTGTGATCAGGTCAAATGGTGTTGTGTAGTATGCGGCACCAAAACCAGCCTTGAATCGCCAGTGTTTATTAGGCTTAGAACCTTTTACCTCTAAAAAAGGAACAAGACCAAATGCAAATCCCAAATTCTTTGGATTTGAAAAACTTCCGAAAACACATTCAATTCCCATCTTAGGAAACCTATAGAACTGTTGCCAGTCATCCTTCCCCTGAGTTTGCCAACCAAGAGACAAGGAGGTAAGGTTGGTGAATTTGCTTTTTGGCACGTCGGGATAAGAAGGAATGATCATTCCTGCATAGGTCTGCAAACGTGGTTCAAACTTATTCTTTAGGGAATCCTGTGCAATTATGTAAAATACACCGCAAACAAATAACAACGTACCGTATAGTTTTTTTACGTGCATTTGTCTAAATTAAGATAAGCCAATCGCCTTCTTGATCTCATTCAGTTTAAACAAGGCCTCCACCGGAGTAAGTGTATTGATATCTGTATTCAGAATATCTTCTTTAATTTTTTGTAATACCGGATCATTCAATTGGAATATACTTAATTGATAATCGTCCTTCACATGAGAACCTACCCTTGCCTCTTTCACTTTCACCATATCACTGCCTTCATTGGCCATCTCCAGCTCCATTTCATGCTCTTTTTCAAGCTTATGCAGTATCTCATTTGCACGTTCTATCACAATCCTTGGCATACCGGCCATCTTAGCAACATGTATACCAAAACTATGTTCACTTCCACCCTCTTTCAGTTTTCTTAGGAAAATGATCTTGTTATTGAACTCCTGAACAGAAACATTAAAGTTCTTTATCCTTGGAAAATAATTTGTCATTTCGTTTAGTTCGTGGTAGTGCGTCGCAAAAAGTGTTTTTGCCCTGTTCTCAGGTTGGTTATGAATAAACTCAGCAATACTCCATGCGATGGATATTCCATCATAGGTGCTTGTACCCCTGCCTATCTCATCCAGGAGTACCAAACTCCGGTTGTTCAAATTATTAAGAATACTTGCCGTTTCATTCATTTCAACCATAAAGGTTGACTCTCCTGAAGATATATTATCAGTTGCACCAACGCGTGTAAAGATCTTGTCGATAATACCTAACTCCGCTGATTGCGCAGGCACAAAACTACCGATCTGCGCCATTAGAACGATCAATGCGGTTTGACGTAACAGCGCGGACTTTCCACTCATGTTAGGGCCAGTGATCATCATCACCTGTTGTAATTCATTGTCCAGATATACCGAATTACTTACATACTCAGTTCCTATAGGCAGTTGTTTCTCAATCACAGGATGCCTTCCTTCCTTGATATTTATGGCATAGCCATCATTCATTGAAGGCTTAATGTAATTGTTGATCTTGGCAAGATCGGCAAAACCAAGCAACACATCCAGTCGCGCAAGAAGATTAGAATTCAACTGTATTGGCTCAATGTAATCTGCTACAAAACGGATAAGTTCATCATACAATTGCTGCTCTAATCGCGCGATCTTTTCTTCCGCACCAAGTATCTTTTCTTCGTATTCCTTCAGTTCAGGAGTAATATAACGTTCTGCATTGGTCAAGGTTTGTTTGCGGTGCCAGTCTGAAGGTACCTTGTCCTTATGAACATTTGTAACTTCAAGATAATAACCAAACACATTATTGTAAGCCACTTTCAGAGAAGATATCCCTGTGCGTTCCACCTCTCTCTGCTGCAACTTCAATAGATAATCCTTCCCACTGTAAGCCATGCTGCGTAATTCATCCAACTCAGCATTGATACCTTCTTTGATCACATTACCTTTCAGAACATTCACCGGGGCTTCCTCATTTAATTCTCTGTTTAGTTTATCAAATGCTAGCGAACAGGTGTTCAATTGCTCACTGATCTTTTGAATCGGCATATGTTCCGTAGAAGCGGTGATCTCCTTAATGGTAGATATCACCTGAAGAGATCTTTTTATATGAACCAACTCCCTTGGATTCGCCTTACCCACCGCTACCTTTGAGATCAATCGCTCCAGATCTCCAAGATCCTTTAACAAAGCAGACAGATCTGAACGCAATTCATCATGCGAATAAAAATAGTCCACCACGTCCAATCGCTCTTGTATAGCCGTAACATTCTTTAGCGGCAAGGCGAGCCATCGTTTCAGCAAACGGGAGCCCATTGGTGATTTCGTTTCATCTATCACATCAACCAAACATTTGCCGTTCTCATGGTTTGAACCATAGATCTCCAAATTCCTTACAGTGAATTTATCTAACCAAACATATTCTTCCTCATCAATTCTGGAAACACGGGTGATGTGTTTGAGTTTATCATGTTTGGTCTCATTCAAATAATGAAGTATTGCCCCACAGCTTGTGATGGCTAGATCCATGCCTTCCACGCCAAATCCCTTCAATGATGTGGTCTCAAATTGTTTGATCAACGACTCAAATCCATAATCATAGGTAAAGGCCCAGTCATCCAATCCAAATAAATAGAATCTGTCGCCCAGCAATACTGACACTTCTGCACGCTTATTCTTCTCGAAAAGGATCTCGTTCGGTTTAAAATTCTGTATAAGCTTTTCAATATAACCAACACTCCCTTCAGCGATCAGGAACAAACCGGTTGACACATCCAGAAAAGAGGCACCTGCCTTGTCCTTATTCAAATAAAGAGATGCAAGAAAATTATTTTGTTGATGATGCAGTATCTTGTCATTGAAACTCACACCAGGCGTTACAAGCTCTGTGATACCGCGTTTCACAATACCTTTCACCATTTTCGGATCTTCAAGTTGATCGCAAATGGCTACGCGGTATCCTGCTCGTACCAATTTAGGTAAATATGAATCTAAAGCATGATGCGGAAACCCTGCCAGTTCAATATGAGATGCTGAACCGTTTGCACGCTTTGTAAGTACTATCCCT
>DAISHL010000346.1:0-2940 GCA_036822555.1 Bacteroidota bacterium
CTTCTATTGCGGCTTCTTTAATTCCATTCCTTGCGCATGATGATGCTAACCGTGCGTTGATGGGCTCAAACATGCAACGTCAGGCGGTTCCATTATTACGTCCACAGGCACCTATTGTAGGTACCGGTATTGAGGCGAGTGTTGCTCAGGATTCAAGGGTATTGATCAATGCTGAGAACAATGGAGTAGTGGAGTATGTTGATGCTCGCGAGATCGTTATTCGTTATAACCGTTCAGAAGAAGAGAAATTGGTAAGCTTCGAAGGCGATGTTAAAACATATAAGTTAACTAAATTCCAGAAAACGAACCAAAGTACCTGTATGAACTTGAAGCCGATCGTTAAGAAAGGTGATAAAGTTTCAAAAGGACAGGTATTGTGCGAAGGATATGCTACTGAAGATGGTGAATTGGCGTTGGGTCGTAACCTAAAGGTTGCATTCATGCCTTGGAAAGGTTACAACTTTGAGGATGCGATCGTGATCTCAGAAAAGATCGTTCGTGAAGATATCTTTACTTCTATTCATATTGATGAGTATACCTTGGAAGTTCGTGATACAAAACGCGGATTGGAAGAGTTAACTCCTGATATTCCAAATGTAAGTGAAGATGCTACCAAGGATCTTGATGAGAATGGTATCGTTCGTATTGGTGCTGATGTGAAGGAAGGAGATATCCTTATCGGTAAGATCACTCCAAAAGGTGAAACAGATCCTTCTCCGGAAGAGAAATTATTACGCGCGATCTTTGGTGATAAAGCCGGTGACGTAAAAGATGCTTCATTGAAAGTATCTCCATCGATCAAAGGTGTTGTTATCGATAAGAAATTGTTCTCTCGTGCTATCAAAGATAAGAAGACAAAGGCTGAAGAAAAGCCAATGTTGGAAAAACTTGATGCAGAACATGAAAAGAATGTATACAACCTGAAATTAAAATTGGTTGACAAGTTGTTCGTGTTGGTGAATGGAAGAACATCACAAGGAGTTACAAATATCTTGGGTGAAGAGATCATTCCTCGCGGGACATAGTTCACTCAAAAATTATTGGAGCGTGTTGATTATTCAGAGGTGAATCCAACAAACTGGACAACCGACAAGGATAAGAATGAATTGGTTGAGCGTTTATTGCACAACTTCATGATCCAGTACAATGATCTTTTAGGTAAATACAAGCGTGAGAAATTCCAGATCTCTGTTGGTGATGAGTTACCAAATGGAATTGTAAAACTTGCTAAAGTTTATATTGCTCAAAAACGTAAATTAAAAGTTGGTGATAAGATGGCTGGTCGTCACGGTAACAAGGGTATTGTTGCCCGTATCGTTAAGGATGAAGACATGCCATTCCTGGAAGATGGAACACCGGTTGATATCGTGTTGAACCCACTAGGGGTGCCTTCTCGTATGAACTTGGGTCAGATCTATGAAACTGTGTTGGCTTGGGCCGGACAGAAATTAGGAATGAAGTTTGCCACACCTATCTTTGATGGCGCATCAATGGATGAAATTGATGAGTACACAAAGAAGGCCGGAATTCCTCAGTATGGTCGTACGTATTTGTATGATGGTGGAACCGGTGAACGTTTTGACCAACCTGCAACTGTAGGTATCATTTACATGTTGAAATTAGGTCACATGGTTGATGATAAGATGCATGCCCGTTCGATCGGACCATATTCATTAATTACGCAACAACCTTTAGGTGGTAAAGCACAGTTCGGTGGCCAGCGTTTTGGTGAGATGGAGGTTTGGGCATTGGAAGCATACGGTGCAGCAAACGTGTTACAAGAATTATTAACTGTAAAATCTGATGATGTTATTGGCCGTGCAAAAGCTTATGAAGCTATTGTTAAAGGTGAGAACATCCCAACCCCAGGTATACCTGAGTCATTCAACGTATTGTTGCATGAACTAAGAGGCTTGGCATTAGATGTTACAATGGATTAAAATTCAGGGATAGAGCAGGTCCGGTTATTCGGATCTGCTCTCTTTCACTGTGTAACATAGACAAATAAATTAAAAACAATTAAACCATAAAAAATGGCTTTAAGAAGAGATAACAAACAAAAATCAAATTTCTCTAAGATCACTATCAGTCTTGCATCTCCTGAGACCATCTTGAAACGTTCAAGTGGTGAGGTGTTAAAACCTGAAACGATCAACTACCGTACTTACAAACCTGAAAGAGATGGTTTGTTCTGTGAGCGTATCTTTGGTCCTGTAAAGGATTATGAGTGCCACTGCGGTAAATATAAGCGTATTCGTTACAAAGGCATCGTTTGCGACCGTTGCGGTGTTGAAGTAACAGAAAAGAAAGTTCGTCGTGAGCGTATGGGGCACATCAATTTGGTTGTTCCTGTTGCTCATATCTGGTATTTCCGTTCGTTGCCAAACAAGATCGGTTACTTATTAGGATTACCAACCAAGAAATTGGATATGATCATTTACTACGAGCGTTATGTGGTTATTAACCCGGGTGCTGCTGCAGAAAATGGTGTAAGCTATCTTGATTTCTTAACTGAAGAAGAATATCTGAATATTGTTGACAGCCTTCCAAAAGAGAATGGATTGTTGGATGAAACAGATCCGAACAAATTCGTAGCTAAAATGGGTGCTGAGGCATTGCAGGATCTATTATCTCGTTTAGATCTTGATTCATTATCATACGAATTACGCCACAAGGCAAGCAATGAAACATCGCAACAACGTAAGAATGAAGCGTTGAAGCGTTTGCAAGTTATTGAGGCATTCCGTCAGGCGAACCAAAATGTGGTTAACAAGCCTGAGTGGATGATCATTAAAGTGGTTCCGGTTATTCCACCGGAGTTACGTCCTCTAGTTCCATTGGATGGTGGCCGATTTGATACATATGATTTGAACGATATTTACCGTAGTGTTTTAAATAATAACAAAAGTATTAAGCGTATAATTTGAAAGAAAGCTACTG
>DAISHL010000347.1:0-2936 GCA_036822555.1 Bacteroidota bacterium
GAAAAGCCAAAAGCCCTAAATACAGTTATTATGTGAATAAGGCCGCCATACAGGCCGATGCTTGTGATCTTGCTCAGGTATTAAAAAGCAATCCCGTGAATTATCAGATCGTTCATCTTGATTCTACCGTGAACAGCAAAGTAAGTGAGTATGCGGCATTCGAAAAGGACAGTACCCTGTATTTCTCTTCTTTACGCATAAAGCCGAAAAAATATGCCGATGAAGAAGAAACTGTTCCCATGAATAAATTGTATTCTTCAGAAACTAAGAATGGCACCTGGCAAAAAGTAAAAACACTCGACACCAATATCAATGCAACCTACCTTCATAACGCGAATATTTGTTATAGTGATGACTATAAACAAATGATCATTTCCAGATGCAAGAACAAGAACGCTTCGGAGTATACCTGTGATCTGTACGAAAGTAAATTGGTTAATAATAAGTGGCAACCTATGACTAAACTTGGTGAGCCCATCAATGTAAAAGGCTCAAGTTCTTCGCAACCTTGCTTCGCAAACATTAACGACAGTACCTTTTTATTCTTTGCAAGCACCAGACAAGGAGGCGAAGGAGGGTATGATATATGGTACGCCTACCGCAAACCAGATGGCAGTTTTGACAAGCCACGCAATGCAGGAAAAAAGGTGAATACACCCGATGATGACATTACCCCTTGGTTTGTAAATGACAGAAGATCATTATACTTCAGCAGCACGTATCACAAAGGTCTTGGCGGATTTGATATCTTCAGAAGCGACCTTAAGGATGGAAGTTTTTCAGAGCCAGTAAATGCAGGATACCCTATAAACAGTAGCTATAACGACATTTATCACTCCGTGAACAAGGATGGCACCTTTGCCTATTTGTCAAGCAACAGAATTGGTTCATTCTTTGAACACAAACTCAATTGCTGCAACGACATTTACAGATATCAGCTAGAACCCAAGGAAAAACCATTACCTCCTATTGACACGGTAAAACTATTACAGGGACAAATGAAAGTTTTAGTTCCACTGACCTTATATTTCCACAATGATGAACCGGATGCTAAAACAAAGGCTATTACCACAAAAAAGAATTACCAAAAAACCTATGAAGATTACATTGTACAAAAACCGGAGTATCTGAGGGAATACAGTGGCAACTTACAAAAAGAGGATAAAGAAAAGGCACAGGAAAAGATCGAAGATTTTTTTGCAGACAGTGTGGATGTTGGGATGAACGAGCTTACAAGATTTGCAGGATTGTTAGAACAAGTATTGGCAAAGAATGAAAAAGTTGTGATCACCATGAAGGGCTACTGCAGCCCACTAGCGAGTACCGATTATAACATCAATCTTGCAAAAAGACGTATCAGCAGTTTACGCAACTACTTTTACGAATACAAAGGAGGAATGTTCGTGAAATACATTGATAACAAAAATGAAAGCGAAGGTAAGATCACTTTTGAAGATGTAGACATTGGAGAATTACCGGTAAGTAAGGTAAGCGATGATCTGAAAGACAAAAAGAATTCAGTATACAGTCCGTTTGCTGCGCGTGAACGCAAGATCCAGATCATTGCCGTAAGTTTTGGCGAAAAATAACTTATTTCTCTTCCAGAAACCTGTATTGAATCCCAAACCCTAATCACCACGCAGCTGAAAGCTTCAAATAATTGTATTTGTTATTCTTATTGAAATCAGCATTGTTAGTACTCACGTTATTGTATTTCAAATATGGCGTACTCAGCTTAAAATTGATGCCAAATCTTCCAAAATAGATCCTTGGATTAAGATATGCCGACATGGCTAATTCGCCTGCAGTAAGCACTGTATTGTCCTTGTCAAAGGTTTTCAATTTAAAACGGGAATATCCAATATCTCCGCCAATCACCAGATCGAATTTTTTGGTGGCAATAGGATGGAAATTCACGAGTACTAAGAAATTATTGGCTCGTGTATCATTCTT
This sequence comes from Bacteroidota bacterium, assembly GCA_036822555.1. Classification (GTDB taxonomy): domain Bacteria; phylum Bacteroidota; class Bacteroidia; order B-17B0; family Aurantibacillaceae; genus Aurantibacillus. The sequence goes on from DAISHL010000347.1 coordinate 1,954, forward strand.
CTTACCAGTAGTACTATCTGTTTCAGCAAAAAATTTGTGGGAACTGAATGTTGCTCCAACACCAATCAACTTGTGCAGCCCATATTCAGCCCCTAAACCAAAATACGTATTTCCTGCTTTATCCTCATAAAGTGTATCCCTGGTCCTACTGCCAAGATCTTGCCACAAACTTGCATATAAATTATATACTTCAAGTCCGGTTTTAAGCTCGGTTACCAAAGCACCTTTATGAAATGAACTCTGGGCGAAGACTTTTGTGCAAAGAGCACAGCAATAAAGGATTATTCCAATTCTGAATAACTTAAGCATTGGCTTATTCCTTTATGAACTTAAAATACAACTGGTCGCTTTCTGTTTTAATGATGTATACACCTTTATGAAGAGAATGAATATCTATCAAACTTGGTGAACCATTGCAAGTGCCAGTGAATACAACCTTTCCTAAAACATCAGTGATGGTAAATGATTCATTGTCTTTCACATTTTGTATTACCAGATGATCAGTTGCAGGATTAGGATAAATAGTCAACAATGCACGATCCAAGGTGTTTTGCTTCACTGATGTAGGGGCTTCGTTATAATAGATCTTCCAATACGGATTGCTTGCTGGACTGTAAACTACAGCGGTACCAGACTGTATCTCGTTATAGGATACAAGATCCTGCTTGCCATCTCCGTTCATATCTAACACAGCGTAAGACATGCTGCCATTGTTATCTGAACCAAAGGCCTGACGCGCTGAATACCTATATCGGAAATTCGAATTGTTGGTGATCTCACCACCGCTAGGGATGGTCCAATTGATATTACTTGCGCTGAACCCTGAACCTGTATTGGTAAATAGTTTCCAATATGGATTGGAAGCAGGACTGTATACGTTAGCTACACCTGATTGGATCTCATTGGTTGAAACAAGATCGATTTTACCATCACCATCCAGCTCAATCAAATCGTAGGACATACAGCAATTGTAATCTGAAACA
>DAISHL010000348.1:0-2932 GCA_036822555.1 Bacteroidota bacterium
CCATTGCACCATATACTGTTTTTAAAGGGTTCACATCCTTAAGCAAAGCTTTGAATTTAATAGACCGGTTTTCAGAAGACATTGATTTGGCGTTAGACAGAAGGTTTTTAGGATTTGATAAAACGGATGAAGCAATGACTGGTTCGCAAGTAAGAAAGTTAAGAGAGGCTTCGGGGAAGTTCATCAAAGAAAAATATTTTCCTGAACTGGTTGATATGTTTCAAAATGCCGGATTAAAGGTTGATATAAAATTGGGCGAAATAAAAACAGAAGATCAAGATCCGTTAATTATTGAAATCTATTATCCAAGCGTAACTGAGTCTATCGCTTACCTGCAACCGCGAGTGTTAATTGAAGTAGGCAGTCGTTCCTTAATTGAACCTTTTGATGAAAGAAGTTTTACTTCCATGGTAGGTGAAAAATATAAAGGAAGGCTATTTGCAGATAACAACATAATCATCCCTTGTGTAAACCCCCAAAGAACATTTTTAGAAAAAGTATTTCTGCTGCATGAGGAATTTCAGCTACCCACCGAAAAGATAAAAGTCGAACGCAAAAGCCGGCACTTATACGATTTAGAAAAGTTGATGGATACAGAATATGCTATGGCAGCTTTAAATAATGCGGAATTGTATCAAACAATTGTTCAACATAGGGCCAAACTTACGCCTCTGAGAGGAATAGATTACGCCAATCATACGCCTGATAAAATTAATCCTATTCCACCAGATGCCATTATAGAAGCATGGGCGAATGACTACAAAGCCATGCAAGAAAGTATGTTATACAATCCATCACTTTCGTTTGATAAACTGATTGAACGCATGTATGAATTAAAAGCCCGAATTAATAATCTGCCAACTGCCTACTGATAACTGCAAACCATGTTACCATTACAACAAGCATACGAAGTACAACATTCTATATTGGAATATCTTAAAGCCACTTTTAGCTTTAAAGATAAAACCGTGCATGAGGCTTTTTATAGGTTTGTGACCGATGCGGAAGATGGTATTTTTAAAGGGCCTTATGTTTCATTGAAATTGCCCTTTGTAAAGGCATCTGTTGATGAGGTTATTCCATTGGAGATAGCTCCAAATTTCCCTCCCTATGACCATCAATTTAAAGCATTCAAACGCCTAACCACACAGGATAATCACAAGCCCAAATCTACTTTGGTTACAACCGGTACATCATCTGGTAAAACAGAATGTTTTTTGTACCCAATATTAGATCACTGCTATAAAAATATAGATAGAAAAGGAATTAAGGTAATTATTCTTTATCCCATGAATGCCCTTGCAACCGATCAGGCGAAGCGTTTGGCAGAAACCATTTGGGGTGATGACAGATTAAACGGGAAAATTACCGCAGGCTTGTTTATTGGTGAAGGTAAAGACAAGAAGAAGTTCCCAAAGGAAATGGGTGAAAACCACATCATTGAAAATAGGGACACCATTATTGATAACCCACCCGATATATTATTGACCAATTTTAAAATGTTGGACTATGCCTTGTTGCGTAATAATTATCATAACCTTTGGACTTATAATTTAGAAGACCCTTCTTTACTTCAATTCTTAGTATTGGATGAATTGCATACTTATGATGGTGCTCAGGGCACAGATGTTGCAAATCTAATCCGCAGATTAAAATTAAAATTAGGCATTGCTAAAGGGCAGGTTTGTGCTGTCGGAACTTCTGCAACGATTGGTTCAGGGGAGGATTCTATTCAACTATTGACTGAATATGCCGAAAAAGTATTTGGAGAAGTGTTTGACAAGGAAGCCATCATTACAGAAAACAGGGTATTAGTAAATGATTTTTTTGATTTGCCCGATGATAGTTTGGAAAAATACATTCCACGTCAGATTGGGTTATTGGAAAGTCGCTTAAAAGAAAATGAAACATATGCAAATTATATAGCTCGGCAGAAACGCTTATGGCAAATGCCAGATAGTTTAGATGAAGTTCAGTTAGGCGAAGAACTAAAGAAATTGAAGTTGATGAAAGACCTAATTTCATTAACAAGCAGCAATATTGTGAAACTGGATGTATTGCTTAAAAAGTTGGCAGATATAAATCCTGATTTCAAAAGATTGGCTGAATGGGATGCCGATAATGAATTAAGTCCGAGAGAAGAAGTAATCAATTCTTTATTAGCTTTAATTAGCGAAGCAAGGATTGGCAGCACAAAAAAATTCCCATTCCTTTATTTACAAATTCAAATTTGGATAAGAGAACTTAGTGGTGTTTTAAGAGAAATAAATGAGCACCCTAAATTCACTTGGAAAGACAAAGTAGGAGATAAATATGACCCTAAAGCCTTACCATCCTATTACTGTAGAGAATGCGGTGCAAGTGGTTGGTTAGGTGTAAAAGACGATAACAAGAACCATTTCTTTCACGACCCCAATCAGGTATATGAGTATTTTTTTAGTAACCATAAGAATATTTATTTCATCAATACACCTAACCACAAGCATATTGAAGAGTATGAACCCAACAACCAAATAAACGACTGGATGCATGTGGCTGACATGAGCTTGCATGAAAGAGAAAGTGAACATACTATAAGAATACATGCAGTAAGGAAGTTAAAGGAAACCAAGGCAAGACATATTTGCCCTGAATGTAATACTGAAAATGCGATGGGTATTATTGGTACAAGGATAGCCACATTATCTTCCATTACCGTATCACAAGTTCTATCTTCAGATTTGGATTGGAGAGATGAAAAATTTCGTAAAATCTTAGCCTTCACCAATAGTGTACAGGATGCTGCACATCAGGCTGGTTTTGTAGAAGCAAGAAACTACCGTTTTACATTCAGGGCATCATTGCAAAAAATAATTAATCAAAATCAAGGACTTGTTCGTATTTCAGATTTGCAAAATCAATTCACTGAATATTGGAAGAATCATTCAGATTC
>DAISHL010000349.1:0-2929 GCA_036822555.1 Bacteroidota bacterium
ACTTAGCAAATGGTTCACTGTCGCCTAATACACTGGCTTGATCTAATGCTTCCATGTATGTTTTTCTTTCTTCTACCGGTATAACAGTCCAGCGGTAGCCACCAGATGCCAACATAACATTCATTAAAAATCTTCCCATACGCCCATTACCATCCTTATAAGGGTGAATAAAAACGAAAATAAAATGGCCCAATACAGCCCTAACAGATGCTTCGGGTTCGTTTTTAAGAAGTTCAAATAGTACAGGCATTACATCGCGTACTGCATCTTTATTCAACGGTACATGTTTTGATTGACCGATGTAAACCTGATCATTTCTATACCCAGCCAGATCAGAGGTTTTTAAAATACCGGCTTTTACGCTTGGAGCAAATAGTTCCTGATACCAATCACCATGGTTGTCATCAGCTATTTGACCTGCATTTTTCCCAGCCAATATTTTTCTGATACTTTCACGCACTTTTTGTGTAGCCAGCCAATATCCGTGAGCCGCCATTGCATCTCTTTGTTTCTTATCACCATCGTTGTTTTGAATGTCCCATTGACCGCTTCGTACTCTTTGAATTAAGTCGGGAGTTACTTTATATCGTTCTATTGATAGAGAATGGTAAGCATCCGTCAAATAAATTTCTTCCACTTTTTTCATGTAATTTTCTGCATCTGCCGGTAGACCAGGTGCCGGTGGAAAATGTTTAATTACCACTTCGCGCATTTGATGCCACATCAGCTTAATGCGGTTTACATAAGGAGAACGCTCTCTTGAATATAAAGCAACAGGTGTTGGATTTTCGAAGGGGTCAGTTTCTCTTACGTTGTATCCAGCCTTCTGCATGGTTTTTACAATTTCATCTGCAATTTTTTCCTGACCTATATTTCGGAAAGCTCCTGCTAATCTTCCGGCCACCACAGTATGGCCACCATCTAATAATAAACCTAATATTTCAGAAGCGTCTTTAATCATTGATAAAGCAGTGCGTGCATCTGTTGGTGTATTAGTAAAAGTATTTTGTGTGCAATGAATCAATGCTGATGGAAGAGTTAATAATCTTATTCCTTCAGTGATTGTAATTTCTGCAGCATGGGGTAATGTTGATTTCATTGTAACCAAAGAAGTGTTATTGGGTAGAGGTGTTACTCCATTTGGTCCATCCAATGATCGAATAATTAATTGTTGCGGAACTGTCCAGTTTCCGGCATGTATCTGTAGTGATTGCTCCGCTGAAATACAATACGAATCATCATAACGGCTTTTTAAATATCCTGCACAGAAGTGCCAATAGGAAGCATACCACGAAGTACTATCACCTTCTTTTTCATCGGCCGGTACTGCTAAATACCAACCTTTCATTACCTCACGCAAGAATCCATTTTGCATTAATCGTTCACGGTGAACTCTGCTCAATTCATTTGTGTTTATCGCAACGATGCCTTTGTCTTGAAGTTCCTTTAATGCTTCAAGGGATTCTGCTAATTTTTCTCCGGGTGTAGCCATGTGATTACTTTACGTATGTTCTATTTTTGTGTTGTACGTATATTCTATTATTAAGTTGCACAAATATACTATAAATACGCTGTACAAAAACACTACAATCGTGCTAATTACGCTTAAATTACTGTATATTAATTATTTAATAAACCTTAAAATCAATAATTTATTCTGAAAAACGCATACAAAACGTGAAAATTGATTACAAAAAGGGCATTCTCATGAAAAATAATTACATCCCTAATCATTGAAAACCTCCATAGCCTTGTCCAGTTCTTCATTTACGATTTTGGCATAAACCTGAGTTTCGCGAATGGCCGCATGGCCCATGAGCTTAGAAACCTTGTCAATACTGATACCTTTACGCAAAGCCCTTGTGGCAAAGGTATGACGAGAAATATGGAAGCTGATTGGCTTGGTAATTTCAGCGGTTTCGGCTATTGCCTTCAGGTTTTTATTAATGTAGGCAGTGGCTCCTGAAATTTCTTTATCCATTAACCTTAAATCTTCTACATTCAGCTCATTGCTCAACATTGGAAATATATAATGATTGGGATTAGGCTTAGCTGGTTTGTACTTTTTTATTATTTCCATGGCTCTGTCCGGTACACGAATAGATATTTGAGATCCTGTTTTACGAATGGTGAAATTGATATTTGTTTTATCAAGGTTCTTCCATTTCAATTGAAGTATATCGGAAACCCTCAAACCACCGGTATAGGCTGCAAAAACAAACATATCTTGGTGCAATTCCATCCTTGTGCCTGGCGTACATTTCACTTTAGAAAAGGCAGTTAATTCATCTTCAGATAAAAAAGTACGGTTGGTTTTCTCTGTTTTGAGTTTGTACTTAAGGAATGGATTGTCTTTAATTTCAATTTTATCCATGGCAATAGCATCATTGAATACTTTGCGGATGAACTTCATGTCCTTATGTACGGTATTGGTTTTATTACTCCACTTAGTTCTACAGAAGGAATCGTACTTATCTAAAAATTCAGGAGTGATATCTTGCATTAAAAGAATCTCAGACTGAACAAACTCTTTCAATTTATTGATGATGGCGGCCGACTTATCGAAAGTGCCAAACATCTTTTGTTTTTCATACCCTGCCAGAACTACTTTGGCAAATTCAAAGAAATTGGTGGGTGCAGCACCGTAAATCTCTTTCTTTAGTTTTTTGGCGGTAAGGCTTTTGTTGGTGGTTTCTGCTTCAACTACCTGATTTTGCAGTTCAGCCAGCTTATTTTTAAGAAAGGCATTTAAACGACTACTGTTGGTGGCTCCTGGTTTAATTACCTCTTTTTCTTCATTCCAGTATTTAGGCTCAATAAATATACCTGTGGTGATCTTTGACTTTTTACGGTCTTTGATTATTAAAAAATGCAACGGAGCGGTGCCATCTTTTTTTATTTTATCTTTTCTTTAAATTACCGATATTGT
>DAISHL010000350.1:0-2927 GCA_036822555.1 Bacteroidota bacterium
AGGTAATTTACACAGTTTGTTTGTTGATTTATCAACCACAGTAAGGGTTACATGCCCAGAGTTCAATAATTCATTTTTTTGATTGAAACATTCGTATTCAAAATGCAATTTAACGCCGGTTGGTCTTTCTTTCAGCATGGTCACAATGGTCAATTCATCATCGTAATAGGCCGGCTTCTTGTATTTTATGGCATACTCCAGAACAGGCATCATAATGCCCTTGTCCTCCACATCTTTGTATGAGAAACCAAGCATTCTCATAGCTTCCACCCTTCCAACCTCATAATACTGTGCATATATACCGTAATAGGCATACCCCATCTGATCGGTCTCACCGTAACGTACACGGATCTTTGTTTCTGAAATAAGCATAGGTTTTAATTTATCGTTAATAATAACTAGCGTCGTTCAATGTTGCGCATTTTACTCTAACTTAGCAAAAGTAAACATATGATACGTAATTCACTTATAATTATTGTACTTTTTCATGCGTTACTATACTCCTGCTCCACTAAGCATCTGGTGCATCACCACGAGTATTCACACAGCTCACTGAAAGACTCACCCACATCGTCAAAATTTGACAGTATCATTGCGCCCTTTAAGATGCAATTGAAAGGCAAAATGGATCAAATAATTGCAGTGAGTGCAGGTGATCTCACTAAAGATGGCACAGAAACAAGTTTGGGAAACTTCATTTGTGATGCCATCAAGTGGACATACGATAGCATCACCAATACAAAGTCAGAGATCATTGTACTGATGAACAGAGGTGGGATGAGAGCCAACATTGGCATGGGAGAAGTTACCGTGAATCACATGTTTGAGTTAATGCCTTTTGAAAATGAGCTGCAAATGTTAGAGCTTAAAGGAACAGAGATAAATGATATCGTCAATGCTATTGTCCATAAAAAACATGCGTTCTACGGACTTCAGATCAGTATAACGAACAAAGACACCATTATTACCACCAATAAAGGAGAACCTATAATGAATGACAGGTCATACACGCTTGTAACATCAGATTACCTGACCAATGGTGGCGACAATTTTACATTCGGAAAAAAGGCACTAAGGTCTGTGAAAATGAATGTACTTCTGCGTGATGCTCTCATATACTACTGCATGCATATCACTTATGATCATAAGAAAATAACTCCGTATACTGATGGCAGATTTAAAATTTCAAAATAGACGAGAGTTTATAAAATATGCTTTAGGCGCAAGCACAGCTGTACTTAGTTTACCTGGTGCGGTGCAATCGGCTTCTTTGAATAAAAAGGGGTTCAGTAAACTCACTATTTTATACACCAACGATCAGCATAGCAGAATTGAACCATTTCCTTTGAATGACGCGAAATACGCCGGCGAAGGTGGTTTTGCAAGAAGAGCTAAGTTGATCGAAACGATAAGACAGCAGGAGGAGAATATTCTACTGTTGGATGCAGGTGACATCTTTCAAGGCACTCCATATTTCAATTTCTTTAAAGGTGAAATTGAATATAAACTGATGAGTTTAATGGGGTATGATGCGGTTACTTTTGGCAATCACGATTTTGATCTTGGGATAGAGAATATCATTCGCCAAATGCCTCATGCGAGTTTCGATTTTTTGAATTGTAATTACGAGCTAAAGGATACTGATCTCTCAAAACAATCGAAGGTGTTGCCATATAAAATTTACAAAAAAGGCAGATTGAAAATTGGCGTTCTGGGAGTAGGAATTGACCTGAACGGATTGATCGATCCAAAATACAGAGAAGGGATAGTTTACAATAATCCAATTGAAAAAGCAAATAAAATTGCTGAAATTTTAAAGAAGGAAAAAGCATGCGATTATGTGATCTGTTTGTCACATTTAGGGTACGATTATGATACAAATAAAGTGTCAGATAAAACACTTGCAAAAGAGACAAAAAACATCGACCTTATCATTGGAGGTCACACACATACCTTCTTGAATGAGCCAGTAAAAACATACAATTCAGAGGGTGTTGAAACACTTATAACACAAGTGGGATGGGCAGGTATTTGGCTGGGAAGAATAGATGTTTTCTTTACTCCTAATAACAAAATTATCCTGCAAAACAACTCTAATCAGAAGATTTAATACTGGTTAGAAAAATATTTTTAAGAACCAAATTTTAAGTAAAATTTTCCCTAAATTTTTTTTTGAAATTTTTGTTGCTAAAACAAATAATACGAGTATATTTACAAACACGTTAAAGTTAATTTCGATAAACAAACATATTCTAATAACTTATTAAATTTTGAAAGGGTAATTATAATGAAAGAGAAAACAGCAGAACAAGTATGGGCCGGTTGCTTACAAATCATTAAGGATAATGTTAGTCCTCAAAATTTCAAAACATGGTTTGAACCAATCAAGGCAATTAAGTTGAATGAAAATATTTTGACCATACAAGTTCCGTCTCAGTTTTTTTATGAATGGTTGGAAGAACATTATATTAGTTTGATCAAAAAAGTAATTAAGAAAGAATTAGGCCCTGATGGTAAATTAGAATACAACATCATCATGGATAATGCTTCAGGTAAAACTGAAACTCCGATCACTTTCAAATTACCTAATATCAATACCAATTTAAAAAATCCTGCTGTTTCAATGCCAATTGACATTAGCAACAGTACGATCAATAATCCATTCATTATCCCGGGCTTAAAAAAGGTAAAAGTTGAATCTCAACTGAACCCAAACTATAGCTTTGATAACTTTGTTGAAGGTGACTGCAACCGTCTTGCCCGCAGCGCAGGTTTTGCAGTAGCTCAAAAACCAGGTGGAAACGCTTTTAACCCATTATTGCTTTATGGTGGTGTTGGTTTAGGTTAAACGCACTTGGCTCAGGCCATTGGTATTGAAGTAAAGACGAATTTCCCAAACAAGGCCGTTCTTTAGGTACAGTCAGAGA
>DAISHL010000351.1:0-2919 GCA_036822555.1 Bacteroidota bacterium
GTGTCGCAGTTGCTTGAATTGTACCAAGATATATTACAAAACAGACTGGGTGTAGGGCGACTTGTTCTCTTTAGTTTGAATTCTTCCTGGGAATGCTTGTTAACATATGGTTTACCTGAATATGCCGGTGTTCCTCAGTTCGAGGATGATCTCTTAAAGTTCGATGAGAATGAAACTATAACCTACAATAAAGGAGATCTAAGCAAAAGTTTTGAGATCGTTATTCCCGTTTACCACAAAAAAAATCCACTTGCGTATGTGTTATTGGGAGATGTAGACCCTGACAAGATCGAATTAAGTAAATCGGTTAGACATTTGCCCTTTGTTCAAACCCTTACGAACATTATTGTTGTAGCAATTGAGAATAAGAAATAATTCAGGTCAAGTTTGCAAAAAGCTCAGCTGAACAAAGAGCTGGAACTTGCCCAAAGCATGCAGCAGATGTTGTTTCCGGCTTCGCTTCCAAAAACAGATTCGTTTCATGTAGCAGCAAAATATTTACCGCATCAGCAGGTAGGAGGAGATTATTATGATTTTGTAAGGTTGAACAATCACGAGTATATCTTTTGCATCGCAGATGTGAGCGGAAAGGGCGTTTCTGCAGCTATTCTGATGAGCAATCTTCAGGCTACCTTACAAAGTTTATGCAATTACACGCATAACTTAAAGGACATTATTCTGGAGCTGAACAAGCGCGTGATCAACAATACCAAATATGAAAAATTTGTTTCCTTCTTTTTAGGAAAGATCAATACCAAAAGTCAGCAATTGACCTACATCAATGCCGGGCATAATGCTCCTTTATTATTTATTGATAAAAAATTCATTACTTTATCCAAAGGCACCACTTTGCTTGGGATACAGGAGGAATTAAGGGACGTGGAAGTAGATATAATAGATTATGCCTCTGATTTTATCCTGTTCTGTTATACAGATGGCCTCACGGATACTGTAGATTCAAATGAGGTGTCATTGCCTTTGAGTGATATACAGAATTGCATTATGTCCAATAAGGATGCGTCGCCCGGACATATCAATGAAGCCATTTTATTTTTGGCAACGCAACATAAGGGTGAAAATGATTTTACTGATGATATAGCCTTACTAACGCTTAAGGTAACAGATCTTATCTTTTAGGCTCTTCCTTTTTCTCGCCTTTATGAAACAGGTCAATACAAACCATTATTGAAAGGAAACTCCAGAACGGTAAGGATAATTTATCTGTATCGAGGAAGTTATTTAAAAATCCATGAATGAAATAGGTTACTAAACCAAGAAAAACGCCGGTAGCAATGATCCGCGTATCCTTATCTTTAATTTCTTTGAATAATCTGTAACCAAAATTGAAGGTGTAAAATAACAGCACCAGAACAATAACCAATCCGATCACACCTTCTTCCGCCAACGGACCCAGGTATTCGCTGTGAGCATTCCCGTTGGTCCCAAAGTTTGTACTAATCACAGTAGTTTGGCTACTTAACTGATATGGCGCGTACTTGAACATGTATGTACCTGGACCCCAACCAAAGAATGGCTTATCCTGCCACATCCGTATGGCACAACTCCAGCGATTCAAACGTTCAAGATTGGATGCATCAGTGGAGATGTTTGATACAGACTCAATGTTATTCATGAATCCTTCTTCCGCATCGGTATTGTTTCTTCCAAGAGCAATAAGGATCTCATCCTGAAAAGAAAAGAATAGTACTCCAGACGTTATCAATACAGTAACTAAAACTTTGAAGTTGAATTTCAATAACATGGTTACATACACCATTATTGCCACAAACAAACCTAACCATGCGGCACGTGCATAGGATAATACGATGGCCAAAATAAATAGTACAAATATTCCGGAGAACAACAGTTTATTGAATTTGGAGATGGTACTTACAAAGAAGAAAGAAACAACCACCGGAATTAACATGGCCAGGGCTGCTCCTTAGGCTGTGTGGTCATTGTAGAAAGGCGACATTACCCAATCGGCAGATTTGTGGTCGAAATTATATCGGGCGTGCATTAGGATGGTGAAAACACAAACCATGGCCAAAGCAACAATATAGGCAGAAAGGAAGGGGATAATGGTGTGTTTGTTCCTGAATAAATAATTGGCCAGAAAATACGAACTGAATACGAACCAGCAACGTGAGATCAGGAATTTTACAGAGATCAGAATATCCTCACTTGCCAACATGGTCACAAATATCCAGAACAACTGTACGAAGATGATCAAGGTGATTGGATGTCTGTTGATCCTAAAACTATACTCATTCGTATAGATCTTGTTCAGGAAGTATAATAACATTAAGCCGGCCATTAATGGTTCTGCTGGTAAACTCAAATTTACGGTACCATAATAACCAAGTTCTTTAAGTGAAATGGATAGTGGTGTAATAAAGGCAAGAAAATAAAGAAGTGTTTGTAAATGATACACCGCATAATACCCAACTATAAGTACAAATGGTATGGCATTATACTCATAAAAATAGTCACGTTTATACGCAAGCACATAAACGTTACCCATTATGAATAGGGTAATTAGAAGGTATAGTGTATTTAACTTGTTAAGCCTGAACATTTCTTTGTCTGATGCGGTAGCGGATCATGATTATTACCAAAGCAAGAACCAATGTTGAAAGTACAGAAGTGATAACGATCAGAGAACGGATAGGGTAACAGCGTTTGTCTGATTTTGTAGGATGAGATACGATAGAGAAAAAAGTGAGGTCACCTGCATAATCCATATAGAATTTATCTCTTTTATAAACCATCCTACCATATGCTTTTGATAATCCCTTGATCTTTTCTTTGTATTCCTGTTGTTTCAATTTTTTTGCCTTCTTTCCTTTTTTCTCAAGGTCTTTGCCATCTGCATCAATATAAATATCATCATTCTTGGCAAGTGTCAAAACAGAATCG
>DAISHL010000352.1:0-2904 GCA_036822555.1 Bacteroidota bacterium
ATTCTCAAAGGCTTACTTAAGATTATCCGTGGATGATACAGGGGTATTCTTTTATATTTTTATAGTAATTACGCTATTCTCAGCCTTTTTTATTTTGAGACACTATAAAAGTATGGATCCTAATTTTTAAATACGGGATCACCTACGTCTTTGTTTTTAGTTCAATCATCTAATTTTTTGGGCAATCAATATAATTGTTTTGTTTTTATCGTTTTTTTTTGTATAACTTTATAAAGGAAATTAGAATTATTCACTCACTAGAAATAGCATTTTAATCACTTATATAGATGATTGCCGAATTAGAAACACAGGAGTTGCAGGATTCATTGAAGAGCTTTTTTGGCTTCGATAAATTCAAAGGGAACCAGGAAAAGATCGTAAAAAGCATTCTTAACGGTAAGGATACGTTTGTTATCATGCCTACAGGCGGCGGCAAAAGTCTTTGCTACCAATTGCCGGCTATCTTAAATGAGGGTACGGCCATTGTGGTTTCACCCCTTATAGCCCTAATGAAGAACCAGGTGGATGCCATCCGTGGATTTAGTGATCAGGACGGCATTGCTCACTTTTTGAACTCATCCCTGAACAAGGCTGATACATTAAAGGTTAAGAAGGACGTTATTGACGGTAAAACAAAGTTATTGTATGTGGCCCCTGAAACATTGACCAAAGAGGATAACCTGGCCTTTTTTAAGGAATTCAGGATCTCATTCTTTGCAATTGATGAGGCTCACTGTATCTCTGAATGGGGACATGATTTCAGACCGGAATACCGCAGATTACGTCCACTGATCGATTCTTTGGGTACAAATATTCCCGTAATGGCATTAACAGCCACTGCAACACCTAAAGTTCAACAAGATATTCAAAAGAACCTTGGTATGATGAATGCCAATGTTTTCAAATCTTCCTTTAACCGCTCCAACTTATATTACGAAGTAAGGCCTAAACAGAATGTGATCAAAGAGATCATTAAATATGTGAAGCAAAATTCCGGCAAAAGTGGTATTGTTTACTGCTTAAGCAGAAAAAAGGTTGAGGAGGTTGCACAGGTGCTTAAGGTGAACGGCGTAAAAGCAGCGCCGTACCATGCAGGCTTAGATGCCAAAGAAAGAGCAAAAACACAGGACATGTTCCTGATGGAAGAGCTGGATGTGATCGTAGCTACCATAGCGTTCGGCATGGGAATTGACAAGCCGGATGTTCGCTATGTGATCCACCACGACATTCCTAAGTCGCTTGAAGGGTATTATCAGGAGACGGGTAGGGCAGGCAGAGATGGCGGTGAAGGAAATTGCATCACTTTTTACAGTTATGATGATATCATTAAGCTTGAAAAGTTCATGAAGGATAAGCCGGTTGCTGAGCAGGAGATAGGGAAACAAATGCTTGCAGAAACCTCTGCATTTGCAGAAACAAGCAGTTGTCGACGTAAATTCATCTTGCATTATTTTGGTGAGGAGTTCGAGGAGAAGAAATGCGGAGAGATGTGCGACAATTGCAGGCATCCGAAACAAAAATTCGAAGCAAAGGATGATCTTGAATTGGTTTTGGAATGTGTACAGGAAACAAAGGAAAGACATAAACTGCGTGATATCATCAATGTGCTCATGGGCACGATGACCGCCACCGCTAAATCATACAAACACAATTTACTTGAGACCTGGAGCAAAGGTGTTGAGGAGGATAAAGAAGAGAAGTATTGGCAGGCCATTATCAGACAGGCCTTGGTGAATGGATACCTTATCAAGGACATTGAGAATTATGGTTTACTGAAATTAAGCGAAAAAGGAAATGCATTCCTTAAGAAGCCACACAGCATTAAATTCACACGTGATCACGACTTTAGCAATACCGATAAGGATGAAGATGATGTAATGACCGGTGGCAAAGGCGTTGGAGCTGCTGATGAGACCTTATACGCCATGCTAAAGGATCTTGTAAAGAAAACCGCGAAAGCGAAGAATTTACCGCCTTACGTGATCTTTCAGGAAACATCCTTGGAAGAAATGGCTATTCAGTATCCGATCACCACGGAAGAAATGACCAAGATCAGTGGAGTAGGTGCAGGTAAGGCAGCAAAATATGGCAAACCATTCATTGAGCTCATTAAGAAGTATGTAGAGGAAAATGAGATCGAGCGTCCGACTGACATGGTCATCAAATCAGTGGTGAATAAGTCAGGATTAAAGGTTTACATTATCCAGAACATTGATCGTAAGGTGAGCTTAAGGGATATGGCCAAAAGTAAGAATATCTCTCAGGAGGAGCTGATCACCGAGATCGAGTCAATTGTAGCTTCAGGAACCAAGGTGAATTTGAGTTATTATATTGACGATATAATGGATGAAGATAAGCAAGAAGAAGTATTGGACTATTTTAAAGAAAGTGAAACAGACAGTATAGATGCTGCATTAAAGGAATTAGGAGGCGATGATTATACCGAAGAAGAATTAAGGATCATGCGTATCAAATTCTATTCTGAATACGGAAACTAAAAAAAAGCCTGTCATGATCTGACAGGCTTTTGTATTTATGAATTGATCATTTAGATGCGATCACTGGGGAACTTAGTTTACTAAGATTTTGGATCGCTTGTTTTTGTTTATCCAATGCTATGGTTTCTTTTTCTTCCGCATTTAACATGGAACCTAATTTGCTGGCCGCAGTAGGCATGGCGTAAGCTTCCTGACGCATTTCCTTCGCAAGCTTGATATTCTTTTCAGCATCAAGATTCAGTTCCTGTGAGTATTCAACAAAGTTGTCGTTCACATTAGGATCTTTCATAAGATCAGCATGTACTTCTTTGTTGAATTGATACGTTTCAAAATTGATCTTTCCTTTGATCTCGGATGCTTGATTTAAGACGAATTCGATCTGTTTTGATAATTCATTTGCTGAGCT
>DAISHL010000353.1:0-2900 GCA_036822555.1 Bacteroidota bacterium
ATCATATCCTAAAAAGATCACAAAACCCAACACAAAACAACTACCGGTACCGCGGCCAAAGAAACCATCATAAAACCCAACCACGGTGCTGATCAGCGCTCCATAGACCAATTGTGCTGACAAAGACAGGTCTTTGCTTTTCACAGAACCCAGATCTTTTTTTAAGAACGTGTAGGCTGCAATGATGATCAATGCCATTAAAACAAATGGCTTCAAGGTATTAGAATCGATCATCGACAGAGTTTTGGCTCCCACATAAGAAGAGATAAATGCAAAAACAATGAGAACGATCAAAAGACTATAGTTGAACTGGATACGCTTCGCATAAGTATAGGCAGAAACACTTGTACCACTCAATGCAGAGAATTTATTGGTACCAAATAATGTTGGCAATGGCCAGTCAGAAAAATTGATCAGAAGGTACGGCATAATGATCAGTCCGCCCCCGCCTACTACTGCATCAATGAAGCCAGCTATAAACGAAAACAAGGCAAGCAGCACCATGACCCATACCCCATAGTGTTCAGCTATTTGAAATAATGTATCCAACACAGGAACTAAAAATAGAGATGTTTTTTGGTTTGATTTTGTTTTTTCAAAACATTTCTTATCTTTAAACTGATGAATGTAAGCGATACTTCAGAAATACGCCTGAAAAATGCCTCTTCAAAGATCATTGAACCCGGCATTATTTATAATGAATTTAAAGAAGGCGTTGACCTTCAGGTTGACGACCTGATAGGTGTTAAAAAGGCAAACCTGGAACTTGCCAATGGCAGGCCATACACAGTATTGCTCTCATTCGGATATCTAACAAACACTACCTCTGAACTTCGTGAAATGGCAGCAAGCAAAGAATTTGTGATGGATACGCTGGCCATTGGACTTCTTGCACATTCCACAGGGCAACGCTTGATGGGAAATTTCTATCTGAATTTCAACAAACCCAAGATCAATACAAGGCTATTTACAAGCGAAGACAAAGCACGTGAATGGTTGCGTAATATTCTGGCCGAAAAGAATGCCATGAGCCTTTGGAAATAGGTTCAGCTTACATTGAACTTTAATGTAAATTTTACACCATTCACATTCTCAAATTTGTAATCACCATCCAGCTGGCTAGATAGTGACTTGATCAATTCAAGCCCCAATGAGTTCTTTTTCCATGAATCATCAGCAATACCTGGCCCATTATCCCGGTAAATAAATTCAGCCACGTTTCCCTGACGGGTCACTTCTATTTCAATACGCAGATTTTTATCCTTAGTTCTGGCGTATTTAAATGAATTGGTTATTAATTCGTTCAGTATTAATCCAAAGGGTACGGCATGCGCCAGATCAAACCCAATGTCCTCACATTTTACCACGGCTTCTGTGATCTCCACATTGCCATTGGCATCCATCAACTCATCCACCAGATCGTGGATATACTCCTTCATATCCAGTTGCGTGAAGTTCTTTGATTTATAGATGTTTTGGTGCACAAGAGCCATGGAATATACACGATTCTTGCATTCTTCAAGCGCTTGTTTAACTACAGGAGAGTCGGATGATTCCTTTTTCAAATTCAACAAACTGGTAATGATGTTCATATTATTCTTAACCCTATGAAACACCTCAGCCAGCAGCACTTCCTTTTCCCCCAACATGCTTTTAATGATCTGTTCTTGTTTTTGTGATTCCATGGTGATCACACCAATAAAAGATAAAGTAACGATTGCGCTAAATATCATGTTGAAAGTTTGCAAGGCACGAACCATCTCCGGCGAGTGAGGTATATGAAGCCATCCTTTGTTAAAGCCCACCACCACGGTTATGATGGAAATGAAACACATAATAAAGTTAATTATCATGTGTGTGAAGGTTTCTTTACGTGCTAACAACTGCACCACACTGATCATCATTGAAAAATAAAAAAGGAATACATAAGATTCGCTTCCCATTTTTAAATTAAGAAAGGTAAAGAACACAAAACCTATTAAATTGAACATATACGCCGCACTTACGTATCCGAATTTGTTATTCAGCAATGGAACAAACGGGGCTGCAAGCAACACGGTAATGAATTCGTATCTGAAATGAGGCTCGTCTATGATCTCATAGATGATCAAAGCTGCCAAAACATTCACAAAACCAATGAGCGATACAATGTTGAGTTTTCGTGTAAGAGATCGCTCCCATGGCAAATACCATTGCTTTGCACCAAAATTTGCATAGTTCTCGAACAGCTTAGTAAGGGAGTCAGACATAATTTAGTAGTAAAGATACGAAAGTATGTTCTAAAGTTTTTTAGTGGATTTTTTAGAAAATAATAATATCTTTATTAACTTTGATACATCAATAATCTATGAACTTTAAGAAAATCATAATTGCTATCCTGGTTGTTTTGGTTCTGATCCAATTCATCAGAGTTGACAAGAACAACCCAACTGTTGACATGAATAAAGATTTTGTAACCATTACGCATGCCGACCCTGAAGTGACCACCATTCTAAAGAACTCGTGTTACGATTGTCATAGCAATGAATCCTATTATCCGTGGTATACTAATTTCGCTCCTTTCTCCTGGTGGATCAAGCATCACATCAATGAAGGACGTGAACATCTCAATTTCTCCATATGGGGAACCTATGAGCCAAAAAAATCGGAACACAAACTGGATGAATGTATCGAGATGCTCGAAGAGAACGAAATGCCTCTTTCTTCATACACCATCATGCACGGGCAAGCCAAGCTAAGTGTTGAACAACGCAGCAAGCTCATCAATTTCTTCAGAGGTTTAAAAACCGATGAACTTCCGGAAACCGAATACGGGCATTAATTTTTTGGCGAAGGTTTTCCGTTACCCTTTGGTCTGAATTGCTTTCTTCCTTTTCCTTTTGAATTCGAAGAGAATGGTT
>DAISHL010000354.1:0-2875 GCA_036822555.1 Bacteroidota bacterium
GACATGAATACCATAGCCATCATTAATTGGAAGAAGATCGACAGAAATGAATTTTATACAAAGGTTGAGAATCAACTCAACATGGTTCGTCAAAACCGTCAGTCGAACGACATTGATGAGCAAACACGCCGTCAGGTTATTGACTACGTTATGCAATCTTATATTTCAGAAAATGTGATCAAGCCTCAATACAATGCGATCGGACTTTCGGTAAGTGAAGATGAATTGTATGAGAACATGATCGTAAATCCTGTGCAATTGATCTTGCAACGTTTAACTGATCCAAAGACCGGAAGGATTTATGATCAGATGGCTCGTCCTGATGGTGGCCTTGACCCGAACAAATTCCGTCAATTCGTTTCAGGTGCAACAGGAGATATGGAAGTATTTGTAAAGCAAATGGAAGAAGATGTGGTGAACACCCGTTTGGCAGAGAAATACTCTAATTTGATCAAGAAGGCCATGTATGTGACCAAGGCAGAAGCCAAAGAAGCATATGAGAACCAAAATAAAAAATTAAATGTAAGTTTTGTGTTGAAGCGTTACGATGCTTTAGAGGATGGCGCTGTGAAGATCACAGATGAAGATCTGAAGAAATATTACAACGATCATAAGTACAAATACATTAATAATTCTATCAGCCGTAAGATCGAGTATGTTTCATTCCCTATTTTACCAAGTGAGTCAGACGTTGCTGCCATTGAAGCAAATGCAAAACAAGTGGCTGAGGTTTTCAAAACGAAGACCACCACTGCTGAAGATAGCGCATACATGATGGCTGAAAGTGAGGCAGGAAACATTATCATTCAGGACTTCACACGCAAAACAATGATCATTCGTGATACAACTGTTTATACCGATCCTATTGGAACTGTATACGGTCCTTACAATGAAGGCGCTTATATCAAGATCTATAAATTACAAAAGGTTCGTACCATTAATGACAGTGCCAAGGTTCGTCACATCTTAATTGGTACTATTGATCCTCAAACCAACCAGCCTAAGCGTTCGAAAGAGCGTGCAAAGAAAATGGCTGACAGTCTATTAGTGTTGATCAAAGAGAAAAAAGCAACGTTTGATACACTTGTGAAAACAGTTAGTGAAGATCTTGGAAGTGTTGATAAAGGTGGTGATTACGGATGGTTTGATGAGAATAAGAATTTCGTTGAGCAATTCAAGGATGCCGGATTACTTGGAGTAAAGGGCAACCTGAGTATTATTGAGACAATGTTTGGATACCATATCATTGAGGTGTTAGATGTAAGTCCAACTAAACATAACACTTACCGTTTGGCACAGATCTTTAAAATGATCTCCCCTAGTGAAGAAACAAGCAAAACGATCTTTAACAATGCAAAGCAATTTGCAGGCGAGAATAATACTGCCGACCTTTTTGACAAAGGAATTGAGAAGCAAAAGTTAACAAAGCGTATTGCCGATAATATTTCTGAGAACGGTTTCCAGTTACCTGGTGTGGAAAATGCGAAAGAACTGATCCGTTGGGTTTACAGTGCCAACAAAGGTGATGTGAATCTATTCTCTTTCAATGACAAACACCTGGTGGTTAAATTAGCCTCAATTAAGGAAAAAGGGTATTTACCTTTAGAGGAAGTGAAAGACGAATTGATGGTAGAAGCTATTCAGCAAAAGAAGGCCGACATGTTCATGGAAGAGTTTAAAACCAAAGCTGCAGGCGCATCAAGTATAGAGGACATTGCCAAGAAAATGAATCTTGAGCCAATGAACCAGGATAATCTTTCTCCTGAGAGCCACAATGTGCAAGGTGTTGGACACGATGATTTCTTGGTTGGAACTGCTGCAGGTCTAAAACAAGGTGCGTTAAGCAAACCAGTACAAGGTGAAGTTGGCGTGTTCGTTATCAAAGTGAACAGCATACAACCAGCTCCTCCAACAACCGATTATAACAATCAAAAAATGCAAATGGAGCAAGTTGGTCAGTACCGTGCAGATGCTGAAGTATATACTGCTTTAAAAGATAAGGCCAACATTGAGAACTATACCGGTCGTTTCGAATAAGAAATATAAACCATTAAAGAAGGTGTCAGATCATTCTGACACCTTTTTTATTTTATAAACTTTGATTTGATTTAATTGCAGGGAGTTTTGAGCCAGGTGGTAAAGGAATGAACCTGGTTTTTGTCCTCAAGATGTCGCTTGATATCTTCAACACGACCTTTAGGTATCGAATTGATCAGTTTCTGAGTGTAATCACTTTTCGGATGATTGCATACATCGTCAGCATCGCCCATCTCTTCGATCTTTCCTTTATTCATTACCACCATTCGGTCACTCATGAATTTTACAACACTAAGGTCGTGACTAATAAATATGTATGTGAACTTGAATTCGTTCTTCAGATCATTCAGCAGATTTAGTACCTGTGCCTGAACACTCACATCAAGGGCGCTTACACTCTCATCGCAAATGATGAATTTAGGATTCAATGACAGTGCACGTGCAATACATACCCTTTGACGCTGTCCACCACTGAATTCGTGAGGGTAGCGCGAGTAATGCCTTGCTTCTAATCCCACTTTTTCCAAAAGTTCGTACACCATTTTTTTACGTTCCTCATTGCTTCTGCCTATACCGTGAACTTTCATAGGTTCAGTTAGTGCATCGCCAATGGTAAGACGCGGATTCAATGAGGAATAGGGATCCTGAAAAATGATCTGTATGTCTTTGCGTAAATGTCTGAAGTCGCTTTCCTTCATACGAAGGATCTCCTGGCGGCGATAGTAGATCTGCCCATCCATGGCATCCGTCAATTTCATGATGGTTCGGCCTAGGGTTGATTTTCCGCAACCGCTTTCTCCAACCACTCCTAATGTTTCTCCTTCGTAAATGTCAAACC
>DAISHL010000355.1:0-2868 GCA_036822555.1 Bacteroidota bacterium
CAATATCTGACATAGATCAGAAAAAGGAAAACAATTCGTCGAATTCAACGCACAACGCCAGCGTGAATTTTTTTGAACCATTCAGCAAGAAGTTCAAAGGAGAGGCAACGTATGAATTCACCTATAATACCAACGCACAATACAAGCGCTCACTCAATAAGCTCAATGGCGATTACAGCGTGTTGGATTCTGTTTTTTCGAACGACTTTAGCAATGATAAATATGTTCATCAGGCAAGGGTCAAGTTGATCTATGAAGTAAAAAAATACAGAATAGGAGTTGGGCTCCGTGGAAGAAATGTGGTGCTTGAGAACACTAATAATTATACAGGTAAACTGTTTGAGCAGAATGTAAGTAACTTGCTTCCGTTTGCAAACCTGAATTATAATTTCAATCAAAATACACATTTGTACTTTAATTATAATACCAATTCCCAGCAACCAAATATTAATCAGTTGCAACCATTACCAAACAATACAAATCAAAACTTTATCACGCTCGGCAATCCAGATCTTCTGCCAACATTCATGCATCAGTTCAATCTTAATTTCAACTCCTATAAACCCGTATCAGGTAAATATTTCTGGATGGGCGGAAATTATAACATTACACAGAATGCCTTTTCCAGTAAGTTAGAATACGATTCACTTGGCAGATCTGTTTCCACACCGATCAATACAAATGGCAACTATAGCGGTAATGGATGGCTGGGAGGAAACATCCCGATGTTCAGTAAACTGCTTTCATTGAACATGAATGCCAGTACCGGATTATACAGCAATACGAATTACATCAATGGCCAAAAGAATATAACACGCAATAATAGTTACAATGGCAATTTGGGCATAAGTGTTGATCTTGATAAATATTTCTTTGACATCAACGGAAGTTATGAATACAATGTTCCCTTTTCAACCATTAACAATCAAAATAATCTGCCATATACCACACAAACCTATAATTTCATGGGAAGGGTAGAATTACCAAAGAAGTTCTTTATTGAATCGGATGCCAATTACACGATCAACAGCAGACGTACCAGTGGTTATAATCTGAATTTTTTCATTATCAATGCATCTGTAGCCAAACATTTCGGAAAGCTGGAGAACCTTATCGTTTCTGCAAAGGCCTTTGATATTCTCAATCAGAACATCGCAGCTAACAGGCAGGTATATAACAACGTGATCACCGACAGTAAAACAAAGATCATTTCGCGTTATTTCCTGTTAAACATCACGTATAAATTCAATAGCCAAAAAACAAAGGAGGATGACAATGAGTATTAGAATGGTATGGCTTTTTTTGTGTTGTTCAATAGCAACAGGCAGTATACGGGCTCAGATCTATTCCGGTAAAGTTGTTTATGAGCGTAAGACAAATCTGCATAAGCGTTTAAAGCATTGGGAAGATGTTAAGGAATGGATCAAGGATGCAGATAAGATCAAAATTGACGAGTTCGAACTTTACTTCAACGATACCATATCTTGCTTTAAGCCTATTGAATCAGATATCCGTGAAGATTTTGAATGGGCAACGTCAAAGAACTCTACTTGCCAGAATTATACACAGAATTCAAAGGTTACATTTAAAAAGATATGGGGTGAGGAATTTTTATTGAAGGATTCTCTGGTGCAGCGCAAATGGAAGATCACAGATGGTCAGCGAAACATTGCAGGTTACAATTGTCGCAAAGCCATATGGGTTGAGAATGATAGTAGCCGGATTTATGCATGGTATGCTGATGATATCATCCCAAGTACCGGTCCGGAAAGCTTCAATGGTTTGCCGGGATTGATCCTGGGTTTGGCTACGGAAGATGGTGGAACCATTTATTTTGCAAAACGCGTGGAGCAGATCAAACCCAAACCCGAAGACCTTGTTTTGCCTAAGACCAAGAAAAAACCTGTGAGAACTGAAGAGTTCAAAAAGCAATTGATAAAGGATTATGGCAAGGAAAAGTGGGGGAAGGCCATGATCCTGAATAATTTTGGTGGCGTGAATTAATGAATGCCGGTACTGTAACTGGCGCGTTCCATCGGGTTGATACTTAAAACTGGAATGTTGCTGATGTCTACCAGTTTTTCAGACATAGTTCCGCTAAACATCTCACCTAAGCTTTTATCCTTCTTGTTCATTTGAATGATAAGATCACATTCATTCTTGTTGGCATAGTCTACGATCGCTTCCGCAACATCAGTTGCAGGGATGGATTTGTTAGAACAATTAACGCCTTTTTCCTTGATGAATTTTTTTACCTGTTGCAAGTAAGGCAATAGCTTGTTCTCATATTTATGATCGCTCGGATGGAACACAGATACGATCCTTAGATCGGCATTGTAGTATTTTGCGATTTGCACGGCAATACCAACTTTTTCACGACTTTCAGGACTAAGGTCAAATGGAAGAATAACGTTCTTGCATTCAAATCTGTTATTGGTAGAGCGGATGGTGATCACAGGACACGGCGCGTTTTTGATGAATTTGCTGGCCTGATTCGTGCCCATAAAACTTCTGAATCTCACATGTGTATCAAGTCCGGCTATAATGAGCATGCATTGAAGCTCTTCCGCCTTCGCATCTGTGAGTTCGTATATATCACCGGTTAGGTTAAGTGTTTCAACCACGAGGCCTGTTTCCTGTATGATCTCATTCTTTAATTTTTCAAGATCGGAAGCATGATCGTTGCCGCCTTGTTTATACACATGCATCACGATCAACTTGCAATGCGTTAGTTTAGCTATGTTATACGAATGCTTTATTGCCACGAGCGACTGTTTAGAGAAATCGATCGGAATCAAAATGGAGCTATTTTCTTTTAATAACATGACATTATTTTTTTACAATTTAATCAAAATTACCCATAAACAC
>DAISHL010000356.1:0-2867 GCA_036822555.1 Bacteroidota bacterium
CATCAGTATAATTAACGGTGGTAAAGGAAAAGCCATAGCCAAGAATGTATCCGATAAATTGTAGCTTAGTTTCGCCATCTCCAACAATAATTGCTTTGATCTTTTGATCTGTATTTTTGAGAACATGTTCAATGGCATCAATGAATAACTCGTGATTCTTGATGGGAGCCAATCTGCCAATGATCCCAATGGCCAGCTCATCTGCATGTATATGATGTTGTCTTCTGAATTGTTCTCGCTTCAATGATTGATCATTGCTGAATTTTTCAAGATCAAAACCAAGCGGGATCACATGAGTTTTGGAGGCGTCACAAATATGGTGAATGTTCACAAGTTCATTTTTTTGAAGTTCACTGATGGCAACAATTGCTGAACTTCGCTTGGCTAAATAGCGTTCAATGGTTTTGTAAAAAAGGGTTTTAAGTTTGCCAAAATAACTGTGAAATACATGTCCGTGAAAGGTATGCACGATCACGGGAACATTACAGTTAATGGCTGCCAATCGTCCAACCGCTCCAGCTTTGCTCGCATGTGTATGTACAATATGCGGCTTAAAGTCCTCAATGATCTTTTTAATTTCCTTATAGGATCTGAAATCTTTTTTAAGATCGATATCACGGTGAAGTTCCTTAAGGATCAATGGTTTTATACCGAGTGATTCGGTAATGTGAAGTGATGATCCTTCGCCTTCTTCTTCCGGACCGCCGATCAGCAAGGTCTGATAATCTTCAGGCAGATATTTTGTGAGATAACTAACATTATAGGTTGGCCCACCTAAATTAAATCTGTTGATGATGCGCAATACCCTGATCATGTTTTGATATATTTTAAGTTTGCCATATACCAGTTCTGGAAGATGATCAATGCCCATACTTTTGCAGCAGTATCGCCAGGATCGGTCGAGAATAATTTATTTTTCAGTTGTTGAACATGATCGTAGTTGAAAAGAGCTTGCTGTTCAATGAAGGACCTGCTCAACCAGGCGTCCTCTATCTGATCTTTTAAAGTGGTGTTGAGCCATTTCCATAAAGGCAATTCAAATCCTTTTTTTGGTCTTTGAAAAATTTCGTTTGGCAGAAGTGAAGCAAATTCCTTTTGAAGAATTAGTTTTTGTTTTTTGTCGTTGATCTTTTCAGAGTCATGTAAATTTAAAGCATACTCCATGATCCTGTAATCAAGAAATGGGTTGCGCAATTCTAATCCATGTTGCATGCTGTACCGGTCGGCCTTTACAAGCATATCATCTTTTAGTACTGTTTGAATATCGAACACGTCCTTTAGTTCAAACTTCTGAAAATTCACATTTACTTTGAACAATCCATTAAAGTAATCGGGAGCCACATTCTTCTTCAAAAGGGCATGAACTTCGTCACCCGAACTGATCTGAGCCAGGAACTTCAATCGTTCCAGATCATCCAGCTCAATAAGTTTTTTGAATTTACTTAGTTGTCTAAACTTATTAGGCAATTTTCCTTGTCTTGATTCTTTGAACAATTTTCCGAGAGGATGCAGTGTGTGCACGAACCATCTGTTTGATCGTGAGCGGGCAAGATGCAAGGCCTTATGTTTATTGTATCCTTTAAATAATTCATCAGCGCCATCTCCACTGAGTGCAACCTTTACATGTTCTTTGGTCAATTTACTCAGGATGTATACATTGAAAGCGGATGAATCAGCGAATGGTTCATCAATACTCTCAAGAAAACTCTGAATGTTCTCTTCAAAATCATTGGAGCTGATCTTGAATTCGTGATGAATGGAACCTATATGTTTGGCTACAAGATTGGCATAGGAACTCTCATCAAAATATGTTTCATCTTTAAATCCAATGCTAAAGGAGTGTAATTGAGGGTGGAGAACTGTAGCAATTGCAGAAAAGATCGACGAGTCAATACCACAACTCAGGAAGCTGCCAACAGGTACGTCCGCCTGCAGCCTCAGAGCAACGGCATCATTTAATAGTTCTTTGAAGGGAACAGAGTTTTGATTTTTTTTAGCGATATACCAAGGATCTATTGAAATATCTCTCCCTTTGATCAAGATTCTATGACCGGGTAAAACCTGTTTGATATTTTTAAAGATACTTCTTTCTCCTGCGCAATAATTGAGTCTGAAATAGGTATAGATCTGTTCATGGTCAAGCTCTTGTTTTTCTCCAATGAGTTCAAGTAGTGCTTTTAGTTCGGAAGAAAATGCGAATTTTTCCTGATCCTGATAATAGTAAAGGGGTTTTACGCCAAACCTGTCGCGGGCAATGAATAAACTACCGTCTTCGGCATTATAGTAGGAGAAGGCAAAATAACCATTGATCTTATTCAGGTCATGTTTTTGCTCCATCATGGCATGTAAAACCTCAACGTCGCCTGATGTTTGAAGACCACTGTATTCATTCTGCAGTTTTTTGTAATTGAAAATTTCACCATTAAAACACAATACCCCTTTATTTTTTTTAAATGGCTGGTGACTTGCAGAGCTGGTATCAATAATGCTTAAGCGTGTGTGGAATAGGATCGCGGAATCAATTTCTAGAGATCCTTGATGATCAGGACCACGATGTTTGAGTTTTTCAAGTACAACAGAAGTGTTTTTAAACTTTTGCTTTTGATCGGTGTCAAAATAGTATATGCCAGCAATTCCGCACATTTTGTGTAAAATTAAGTGTTTAGGATAAATAAAAAATAATTATTTTAGTTCACTGTAAATTGAAAATCAAAGCCTACATATTTTCTGTTGTATTTTTTCTGAGACCTCTTTCTTCTAATTTCGAAGGTATATAGGTTCTTTTGGCCACGCTTTGACGGGTCGTATTCGTACTGTAATTCAGTATCTTAGGAGCTTTTACCCTTCTGTTCCACTCTAGATTTCTG
>DAISHL010000357.1:0-2855 GCA_036822555.1 Bacteroidota bacterium
TCTTGCATAAATGCAGGATCTCAGAAGCTAAACCATCACTAATATCGATCATTGATGTATGTTGAAGATCAAGTTTAGCAAACAGTTCAATAATGTCTTTTCTTGCTTCAGGCTTTAATTGTCTTTCCAAAATATAATCTTTCCCTTCAAGGTCAGGCTGTACGTTTGGATTATCCTTAAAAACAGCCTTTTCACGTTCAAGAACCTGCAAGCCCATGTATGCTCCTCCAAGATCGCCGCTCACACACAATAAATTCGTTTCTTTTGCCCCATTCCTGTATACTGCTTTGCCTTCATCAACTGTGCCTATTGCGGTGATGCTTATTACCAATCCACTGGTGCTCGATGTTGTATCACCGCCAACCAGGTCAACATTGTATTTCTTACAAGCCATAAGCATACCGGTGTATAATTCCTCAACGGCCTCAAGGCTAAATCTGCTGCTGATGGCAAACGCTACTGTTATTTGCTTAGGCTGTGCATTCATGGCATACACATCGCTGAGGTTCACGATCACACTTTTGTAACCCAAATGTTTGAGGGGCACATACGTGAGATCAAAATGAACGCCTTCCACAAGCATATCAGTAGTGATCACAACGTGTTTATTGCCAAAATCCATCACTGCGGCATCATCGCCAACGCCCTTGATGGTTTCAGTGTTCTTAAGCTCAATGTGTTGAGTCAGATGATCAATTAAGCCAAACTCGCCAAGGCTTGATAGTTCGGTACGTGTAGTATTATCAAATTCCATTTTCAATTGTTTAAAGTAAGGTCACCCTGAGCGGAGTCGAAGGGTGCGCTCTGTTCAATGATGAAGCTATCCTCAGTGAGTCAATTTAACTTACGTTAATTTCACACACACATTCTTTGGTTCTGTAAAGAAATCAAGGGCCTCAAAACCACCTTCTCTGCCAACGCCACTATCTTTAACGCCGCCGAACGGTGTTCTAAGGTCTCTCAATAGCCAGCAATTGATCCAAACAATTCCAGCGTGTATGTTTGATGCCACACGATGTGCACGAGTGAGATTCTCGGTCCATAAAACCGAAGCCAGACCATAGCGTGTACTATTTGCCATGGTAAGTGCTTCCTCCTCAGTGTCAAATGGTGTAATGGTTACAACAGGACCAAAGATCTCTTCCTGATTTGTGCGGCAAGTATAACTCAAACCTTCAATGATCGTAGGCGCCACGTAGTAACCTTCGCTAAGCTCACCTTCCATTTGAATGGCATGTCCGCCGCATAGCACTGTTCCGCCTTCCTGTTTGGCGAGTTCAATATAACTTAGTATTTTTTCCTGATGAGGTTTAGATACCACGGCTCCAATCTTTGTTGCGTCATCTAAAGGATTACCTACAACCAATTGTTTGGTTCTTTCAACGAAATCTTTTTTGAATTTATCGTAAATACTTCTCTCTACAAAAATGCGTGATCCGCAAAGGCATATTTGGCCTTGATTTGCGAAAGAGGAGAGCATGGTGGTAGTTAGCATTTTATCATAATTGCAATCGGCAAAAATGATGTTAGGGTTTTTTCCTCCGAGTTCAAGCGATAGTTTTTTGAACATAGGCGCTGCTATTGAGGCAATGTGAGCTCCGGTAGTGGTGCCTCCGGTAAAGGAAATAAGCGGGATGTGCTTATGAGATACAATGGCGTTGCCAACTTTTCCGCCAAGACCATGTACAATGTTCAATACTCCCGGAGGCAAACCAGCCTCAATGCATATTTCGGAGAGTAAGTTAGCGGTCATTGGTGTTACCTCAGATGGTTTTGCAACTACTGTGCAGCCTGCAGCAAGCGCAGGGGCAATTTTCCAGCTGAATAAATACAATGGTAAATTCCATGGAGATATACAACCTGCAACCCCAACAGGCTGTCTTAGTGTATAGTTGATCGCAGAATTTTCCATGGCATGGGCATGTGATGCATGGTGTAAAATAGCTGTTCCGTAAAAATGAAAGTTGGATGCGGCACGCGGAATATCCACTGTTTTAGCCAATTTCAAAGGTTTGCCATTATCTGTGCTTTCGGCCAAGGCAAGTTTATCAAGTTTCTTTTCGATCAGTTCAGCGATCTTCAACAAGTAGTAGGAGCGTTTTTCTTTTGGTGTAATACTCCATTCATTGAATGCAGATCTCGCGGCTTGATAGGCTAATTCCACATCTTTTTCATCACTGTCTGGGATAAGCGAATACACCTTGCCAGTTGCCGGATTGTAATTATCTAAATAAGATTTACCAACAGGGTCTATCAATTGACCGTTGATGTAATTTTGAAGTTTGAACATGGCTTATAAAATACTGATCTAAGGTACTAAAAATTGAAGCAATGAGAAAACATTGCATTACTTTATGAGTTTCTTCAGTCTTTCAGTAATTTCAAGCACTGCAGGGCACACGATGGTGTTCTTAAAGGTCAGTGGTAATATCTGTTCCATTTTCTTCCTGTCAGTATGAGGATATTCTCTGCAGGCATTTGGTCTGTGTTCATAAATGCTGCAATAATTGTCTGAACCAAGGAAGGGGCAAGGTGCTTGTTTCAGCACGGCATCTCGGTCCTCATCAATCTTAAGGTATTTCTCAAAAAAATCTCCCGGCTTCATTCTTAAGGCCTTTGCCGCTCTCTCAATATCTCTCTCGTAAAAGATTGGTGAAGTGGTTTTACAGCAGTTGGCGCATGATAAGCAGTCAATTTCATTGAATACTTCATCATGCAGGTCATGGAATAACTCGTCGAGATTCTTAGGTGGTCTTTGTTTTAAACGTTTGTAGAATTTTTCATTCTCTGAGCGCAATTGATTTGCCTTTTTTGTATGTGCGTTCAGATCCAATTCAAAGTGATTTTAGAAAGGA
>DAISHL010000358.1:0-2849 GCA_036822555.1 Bacteroidota bacterium
ACGTGAGAGCGACTACCCGAGATACAACCCAAAAACTTACCATGATTCCTATAAGTGCAGAAGATCAGCAATTCCTTGTTAAACTACTGGGCATGTACCCACGTGAGAGCGACTACCCGAGATACAACCCAAAAACTTACCATGATTCCTATAAGAAATATTTCATGTATGGTAATAAAGAAAAACATATTGGCTCAGATAGTATGAGAGTGTTCAATATCATAGGTTACTCCTATGGATTTTTAGTTGACTGTGCCTACATTGTAGATTTCAAGAACAAAATTGAATTCATGCTTAGCGCGGTAATATATACCAATAAGAAGAACAGTTTTGGAAGCGGTGTTTATGAATACGAACATGTAGGCATACCATACCTAAAGGATCTGAGTTTAGCGGTATATGCTTATGACAAGAAAAGAATTAGATCAAGAGAGCCTGACCTCACAGAGTTTAAATTGTATAACTCTACAGACACAACGCGACCACCAAAGGTTCAGGTGAAGGGTAACGTAACCGTGAACGACCTTCCTACAAAGGCTACAGTGATCGTAAAATCTGTGAACAAGTTATTTCTGTATTATCCTGAAACATCTGCCGATTCGATCAAAGGAGAGTTCACAATCAATCTGTTGGCAGGTGAAGATTATGAATTGGAGATCAGTATAAAAGATTCTCCACCTCAGGTGATTGAGATCTGCACTAAAAAGAACAAGGATAAAGACACTTTGCATGTATATGTTGATTTTATGTCGCCACACCTCGATAAGATCGTAAAAACAAAACAAGATAGTTTGTTCATTCACATGATCAATATCTATAATAAACTATCGTTGCAGGAATTTGCAGATAAACATGGCAACACTAAAATAGATGGTCTTTGCTTTAAGGTTCAAATTGGTGCTTATAAATTCATTGAGAATTTTAATTACGCCAAGGTTGCAGGAATGCCTGTAATTATTCGAGAAACATTTGATGATTATATCACACGATTTACCATGGGAAATTATGCGACCTATAATGAAGCTGCAGAATTACTGCAGAAATTAAAGGAAGCCGGCATTAAGGATGCCTTCATCATTTCAGTTCACAAAGGAAAACGTTTATACCTCAATGAACTTTTGGAAAGTGGTGTATTCAAATGATCACTTCTTTTTTGAAAGAGCCTCTTCAACGTAGGCAAAAGTACTGAGGATCTCAGGCTTTCCGTTCACAATGGCAATATCATGTTCAAAGTGTGCGCTAGGTAGTCCGTCTGCTGTGATGATAGACCAACCGTCGTTTAGTTGTTTGATATTCTTTTTACCCAAATTGATCATGGGCTCAATGGCCAATACCATACCTTCTTTCAGTTTTGGTCCGTTTCCGCGTGACCCGTAATTCGGCACTTCAGGTTCTTCATGCAAATTCTTTCCTAAGCCATGCCCAACAAGTTCTCGAACAACACCATAGCCATGTTTTTCGGCATAGTGTTGAATCGCATGACTGATGTCGCCAATACGATTGCCTGCAATGGCTTGCTCTATACCTTTGTAGAGACATTCTTTTGTAACATCCAATAATTGCTGATACTCCGGCTTAATTTCTCCAACACCAAATGAATAGGCATGATCGCCATAATATCCGTTCTTTTTTACACCGCAGTCAACAGAAATAATATCGCCCTCTTTCAACGGTTGATTGGTAGGGATACCATGTACCACAGCCTCATTGATCGAGATGCATAAGGTAGCAGGAAAAGGTCCGTGAGCACCCTGGTATCCTTTAAAAGCAGGTATACCACCATTATCACGGATAAATTCTTCGGCAAGTTTATCAAGATATAAAGGCGTAACGCCAGGCTTGATCTCTGCAGCAACCAATCCAAGGGTCCTTGAAACCATCAAAGCAGATTCTCTGATCAACTCTATCTCTTCGCGTGTTTTTAAATAGATCATTTTTTTCCGAACAATTTCTTTATAAAGGACCCTTCAGTTTTTCTATAGTTATAGTGTGCCTCTTCATTTCTGAGTTGATGAAGAAAATCCCCCCCTTCAGGATGCAGTGTTTGCCAGATCTCACTCCAACCTAAAAAGCCTCCAACATTCCTGTCATCAATAAAAATATCAGCATTTAATTTTCTGGCCACATTTTGCTCCCAAACCTCTTCTGGGAAATTTTTATTCACGGCATAGAATTCCAAGCCATTCTTTTTGCAATATTCAACAGCTTCATCAAGATATTCCCCATGCCTGAAGGTCCAAAGGATCAGCTTGTGCCCTCTCTTCTGCAATTCTTTTAAGGTTGCAAAGGCAAACAGCATCTCTTTACCTATCTTAGGATAGGCGTGCTCAACAATTGTTCCGTCAAAATCAACAGCAATAACCTTGCTGTTCTCATCCATGAGTTTCATGCGTTATAAATTCTTTGCTGATAAAACATTCAGATTTTCATCGAGCTCGTATAATCTTGGTTGTGCTGTACCAATTTCAAATTCCAGGATCTGTTGCGGGGTCATTTTTTCGAGGTGCATGATAAGTGCCCTTAAGCTATTCCCGTGTGCAACAACGATCACGTTCTTACCGGCCTTCAGCTTTGGCGCAATTTCGCTTTCAAAATATGGCAAAACACGAGCTGCAGTATCTTTTAAACTTTCACCATTCGGAGGAGCAATGTCATAACTTCTTCTCCAGATCTTCACCTGTTCATCGCCGTATTTTTTTGCGGTCTCAGATTTGTCAAGCCCCTGAAGGTCTCCATACATACGTTCATTGAGCGCTTTATTGTACAGAGGCGCCAAAGGTGCATGCCCTGAAGCTTCCATGGCCGTGGCCAGGGTCTTTTGTGCGCGTTTAAGGTCAGATGAGAATGCG
>DAISHL010000359.1:0-2831 GCA_036822555.1 Bacteroidota bacterium
CTAATGGTCGTGATCGGATCACAGGTATAAATATATCCCCCATCAGCAGTTAATACTGCCTCTTCTCCTTCACAAATTTGAACACTACTTGAAACCGTGGCATTAGCATAAGGCACTACAAAAACAGTGACCGTTTCTTGTTTCGAAGAGCATGTTATATTACCAGAGGAATTTGTGCCAATGACTGAATATGTTGTATTAAAATTTGGCGTACCTACAACTGTTGAGCCATACAAGGTATTTAAACCAACAGCGGGAGACCAGGTATAACTTGTTGCTCCGCTAGCTATCAGAGAGGTGCTATTACCAGAGCATAGGTAAACTAATGGAGATAAAATCTGTAATGTTGGATTTTGTATGACTTGGATCTCTACTGAACTTGTTCCTGCACAAATCCCATCAAATGCCGTTAAATAATAGGTTTGTGTATTTACAGGTGTTGCAATTGCTAAGCTGGGTGATAATGTATTCAACGTTGGATTGCTCACCCATGTATAACCAATTGCGCTTTGAGGAATTAGAGTTGCCGCATTTCCAGCACAAACAATTGTATTGGTGGCATGAATACTGAAATCCGGCACCGGCAAAACAGT
Organism: Bacteroidota bacterium; assembly: GCA_036822555.1. GTDB lineage: Bacteria > Bacteroidota > Bacteroidia > B-17B0 > Aurantibacillaceae > Aurantibacillus. Next base: position 594 of record DAISHL010000359.1, read on the forward strand.
AACTGTTACAGCAGTGCGGGTTGCCGTGTTTCCGCAACTTGATTCCTGAACATAAAATGTAGTTGTATTGCTCAATGAAGGTGTTACAAACGAATTTCCGAACCCAATCGGCAATGTAGATGTTGGTGTGGCATACCACCTTAGTGAGCAATTGGCAGTAGCTGTTAACACCGTCCCTTTTCCGTGACAAATAGTAAGGCTACCTTGGTTTGTTGTATTAATTGGTGCCTCCGCATTGCACCCATCAAATTTCGCAATGAATCCGTCCCAAGATCCTCATCCAAATACTTGGTGGTGGCATCATGAGGTCGTTAACACAGGTACAGTTTGCGGAGTGGTTCTTCCAACAATAAATAAATTCCCCATATTGTCAGTTGTACATGTTGCCCACTCTTCAATACCTGAACCTCCATAATAGGTGCCCCATAAACGATTACAATTAGAATCAAAACGTTCTAAATAAGCATCTTTAACACCACCCGCAAAGTTTTGTTGATAAGCACATGCTGTTGCGATAGTTATTGATGAATTTGTACTTCCACTTAAAAAAATATGATCATTCATATCGTTATGCACCCATGAATAATCCTCAACAGCAGGACCACCGAAGAATGTAGACCAAATACGACTTCCGTTCGGGTTCATTTTTAAAATAAATGCATCACTTGCTCCACCACCAAACAAAGGCTGATATGATCCAGGAGTTGCTATTACTGACGACGAATTTTGCGAATAAGTAGTACCTCCAATGATTAAATCTCCAGCTGAATTCACAACTGCATTATAAATGTAATCATCACCACTTCCACCAAAATAAGTTCCCCATTGCCTCACGCCTAAAGCATTGAATTTAGCAATAAAGCCATCTCCCCAAACTGTTCCTCCTCCAAACGCCGATTGAAAAGCGCCAGGAGTTGAGATCCCGTTCAAAGAAACACCTGCTCCACATAAATAAACATTCCCGCTGACATCTACTGTACATCCATGCCCGTTATCATAAGCACTTCCTCCATAATAGGTAGCCCAAAGCCTTGTACCAGTTGGTGAGAATTTAACGATAAAGGCGTCATTTACGCCTCCAAATGTAGTTTGATGAGCACCCGGAGTTGCAATACTATTGCCATTTGACGAATTTGTTCCACCTGCCATATAAATATCCCCTGCATTATCAATATCACAAGCAATAACCCATTCATCTCCTGACCCACCGTAATAAGTGCTCCATAGCCTAATACCATTGATATTGAAAACTGCCAGAAATGCGTCTCCAAATTGCGAACCTCCTCCATGCACCTGTTGATGAGCACCAGCTGTTGCTATCACCCCAGTAAGAGTGGTAGAGGATCCACCAACAAGTGCAATTTCTGAACCTGCTTGATTAATGGCAAGCATATTCCCATAATCATAACCGTCTCCTCCAAAATATGTTGACCAAAGTCTGTTGCCATTGCTGTCAAATTTTGTCAAAAATGCATCTCCAGAACCTCCGTATGTAACAAGATGTGCACCTACTGTGGCTATGTTATTAGAAGATTGCGTGTCTCCTGTTATATAAGTATTTCCATTTGCATCAGCAACCACATACCATGCAGCATCATTCATGTTTCCTCCATATAAAGATCCCCATAATCGAACCATCGGATCGATAACCATAGGTTTTGATGTGTCACGTCCTTTGATTTCATAACTTACGGTAGACGCTGAAACCTTCCAGTTTGCCTCAAGTTTTCTTCCATCCTGAAAAACCAATGGTTTACCTTCAATGATAGTACCGTATGGTGTTTCAATCTCCAATTCTCCGCTTTTATTGATGTGAATAGATTGCGAGCCATTAATTTCAAATTGAATCAAATTATGATCAGCGCCATTATCCACAATAAAATCATATTTGAGAATACCATTTTTTTCATACCACTTAAGGTCAATGCCTTTGTATATATTCCTATAGATCACCTGCGAAAAACTCTTCACATTGGTGACACCACCAGGGCAAACATTTGAATAAAAATTTTCAGTTTCCACATACTCATTCACTTTATCAATCTTTATATTGGAATTAGCGCCCAGCCAATTAATATCCAATCTGTAGCTGGATAAGACATCAGCTACACTATCTCCTGGAATAAGCTTGATCAGTTTTCTTGAAGTGCTAGAATCAATTAACCTCCAACTATCAACCTTAAAAAACTGATAGGAAATACCCTTATCACGCAAATGAAAAACCATGTTGCCAGATCT